>JANMJR010000226.1:0-8123 GCA_031371465.1 Pseudomonadota bacterium | reverse complement strand
ATGTCTGCCTCGGTCAAATTCATAAGAAAATGCTCAAAAATAGTGCCTAAGCGCTTTAATTCATTGAAGACATTAGGGTATCATAACGTCCAACGATAACTTATCAGAATTTCCAGGCGCGCCCAAATTATGTTCGGTTTTCTACGTGGTTTTTTTTCTACGGACTTAGCGATCGACCTCGGCACGGCGAATACGCTGATCTACGTGCGCGGCAAGGGGATTGTACTGGATGAGCCGTCGGTGGTGGCCATTCGCCAGGAAGGCGGCCCCAATGGCAAAAAAATGATCCTTGATGTCGGCCTGGCAGCTAAGCAGATGCTGGGTCGCACGCCGGGCAACATCACCGCGATTCGGCCGATGAAGGATGGCGTGATCGCCGACTTTACCGTCACCGAGCAAATGCTCAAACAGTTCATCAAACGCGTGCACAATTCCAGCATGCTTGCGCCCAGCCCACGCATTATCATCTGCGTGCCTTGCGGCTCGACCCAAGTGGAACGTAGGGCAATCAAAGAATCGGCGCTGGGCGCCGGTGCGCGCCAAGTTTATTTAATCGAAGAGCCAATGGCCGCGGCCATTGGCGCAGGGCTGCCGGTAGCCGAACCGACGGGCTCGATGGTGGTTGACATCGGCGGCGGGACGACGGAAGTCGGCGTCATTTCCCTCGGTGGCATCGTCTATGCATCCAGTGTTAGGGTCGGCGGGGACAAATTTGATGAGGCGATCATTAATTACATCCGCCGCAACTATGGCATGTTAATCGGTGAAGCCACGGCAGAACAGATCAAAAAAGAAATCGGTTCAGCGTTCCCCGGCTCCGAAGTCAAGGAAATGGAGGTTAAAGGACGCAATCTGGCGGAGGGTATTCCGCGCAGCTTTACCATTTCGTCGAATGAAATTCTAGAAGCCCTGACCGACCCCCTCAACAGCATCGTTGGCGCCGTCAAACAGGCGCTCGAACAAACGCCACCGGAGTTGGGCGCGGACATCGCTGAAAAAGGCATGGTGCTGACCGGCGGCGGTGCGTTATTGCGCGACCTGGATCGCTTGCTGGTCGAGGAAACGGGTTTGCCAGTCATTGTTGCCGACGATCCGCTCACCTGCGTGGTGCGCGGATCGGGACGGGCGCTAGAGGAAATGGATAAGTTAGGCAATGTCTTCACCAATGACTGATTGCCCCATTGTGCTTAGTTAAGTAGTTTTATGTCGAATCTGATCGGCGCTGCCGCCGTTTTGTATGGTCACCCAGCAGCCTGAGTTTTTCTACCGCGGTCCTTCTCCCTTTGTTCGTCTGTTGTTTTTTTCGGTGCTGGCCTTGGCGATCATGGTTGCCGACGCACGTTTCCGTGCCCTGGATTTAGCCCGCTCGGCCGTTGCGACAATTACCTATCCGTTGCAGCAAGCGGCGCTCGCGCCTGGAGATATTTTTCGCCGCATTGGCGATTTCTTTGTCACTCAGAATAAACTGCAGCAGGAGAATATCGAACTCAAGCAGGTGGTTCTGAAAAAATCCGAGGAATTGCAGCGGATGAGTTTGATGGAAAGCGAAGTCGCCAACCTGCGCAAATTGCTCGGTGCGCGAGAGTCCATTCAGGAACACAGCACTCTCGCCGAAATTTTGCACAGCGGGCGTAACCCGTTTCGGCGCAAGGTCATCGTCGATAAAGGCGCCAAGGATGATATCCAACTCGGCGCGGCAGTCATCAGCGCCGCCGGTGTTCTCGGTCAGGTGACGGCGGTGTTTCCGTTCACCAGCGAGGTCACGCTGTTGACCGACAAGAACCAAGCCGTTCCGGTCATGTTACGCCGTAACGGTCTGCGTGCGGTAGTGTTCGGCAATGGCCGCGAGGGCACGCTCGATCTGCCATTTATCCCGCTCAATGCCGACGTGCAAAATGGTGACATGCTGGTTACCTCTGGAATCGACGGCACCTACCCCGCAGGTTTGTTTATCGCAAAAGTAACCAACATCGAACGCAACGCGACTAGCGCCTTTGCGAAGATCACCTGCACGCCGGTTGCAGGCATTGACCAAGACCGTCATGTACTGATGTTGACTAATTTGACCGCCGCCGCGAAACCGCAACCCGAACCCGAGTCAAGCAAAACACCCGCCAAAAAATCCCGTAGGTCGCCACTTTCAGGAGCGCGCCCATGAGCTTGCTCGCCGGGGCCAAAGACGTACTCCATGAGCCGCCGTCCGGACGATTCGTATTTATCTCGCTGATCATGGCGTTCTTGTTATATTTGCTGCCAACCAATGGTGCGCTGGTATTCATGCGGGTCGAGCTTCCTTTACTCGCGCTCCTTTACTGGTCTATCCATCAGCCGAATCGGGTTGGATTCGCTATCGCTTTTGTACTCGGCCTGCTGGTTGATGTCTCTGACGGTAATATTTTGGGCCAGCACGCTATTGCGTATACCTTGGCGATTTTCCTAGCATTGGTGCTCAGGCTGAGAATCCTCAAATTCAAGCTTTGGCAACAGGCATTGCACGTTCTGGCGCTCTTGCTCGTCAGTCAGATGCTGGTGGCGCTTACGCATCTTTTTTTGCCGTCTACTTTTCCCGGCTGGGCTTACTTCCTTGAGAGCTTCGTCGGCGCGTTGCTGTGGCCCGTCGTTACCTTCGCCTTGGAGTATCCGCAAATATTGATCGCACGAGCACGTAACGACTGATGGCCAGCACGGCATTTTCCGAACAACAGCTTCAGCTCACGCACTTCCGTTTGCGGGTCTGGCTATGTAGTCTGGTCGTGCTGGGAATGTTAGCCGTCCTGGCGTCACGCTTCTATTTTCTCCAAGTCATGCAACACGATCATTATCACACCCTAGCCGAGAACAATCGCATGTCGATCGTGCCGGTCGTTCCGAACCGCGGGTTAATTCTTGATCGCGCTGGGTTAATCATGGCGAATAATTTTTCCGCCTATACCCTGGAAATCACCCCAAGCAAAGTTGACAACGAGGAAGAAACGATCAGCCAACTGGCGACCATTGTCGACATTACGCCGCGCGATCGTAAGCGCTTTAAAAAGTTACGCGAGGATAGCCACCGCTTTGATAGCCTACCGATAAAAAGTCGATTGAGCGAGGCGGAGGTAGCGCGCTTTGCCGTAAATCGTTTTCGTTTCCCGGGTGTGGATATCAACGCGCGGCTGTTTCGCAATTATCCACAGGGCGTTTCGGCATCCCACGTGGTTGGTTACATCGGCAGGATAAACGATAAGGATCTGGATAACCTCGAGGGACAGGGCAAGCTTGCTAACTACCTCGGCTCGAACCATCTAGGTAAAATCGGCCTCGAGGAGAGTTTTGAGGACGAACTTCACGGACGCACCGGTTTTGAGCAAGTGGAGATCGATGCGGGGGGCCGCGCGATCCGCTCCCTAAGTCGTGAAGAGGCCGTTGCCGGCAACAATTTGATTTTGAGTCTAGATCTCAAGTTGCAACAGATTGCCGAAAAAGCCTTTGGCCGTTACCGTGGCGCACTGGTCGCAATCGATCCGAAAACCGGCGAGGTCTTGGCATCGGTGAGCCAGCCCGGCTTCGATCCAAATCTTTTTGTTGACGGCATCGATCAGATCCATTGGGACGAATACAATACCTCCACCGACAAGCCGCTTAACAACCGCGCTCTACGCGGCGTCTATCCGCCGGGTTCCACCATCAAACCTTTCATGGCGCTGGCCGGTTTGTATTATGGAAAACGTACATCGACGACAACAATTTTCGATCCGGGCTATTACTCGCTACCGGGCTCATCGCACCGTTACCGTTGCTGGAAATCCGGCGGTCATGGCGCGGTGGATTTAAAAAAATCCGTGGTGATTTCGTGCGATACCTATTACTACGGCCTGGCAAACGAACTCGGCATTGACAGAATGCATGAATTTCTCGGCCGCTTCGGCTTTGGACAAAAAACCGGAATTGACGTTAAGGATGAAGACCCTGGAAACTTGCCGTCGCGCGAATGGAAACAGAGACGCTTTAAGCAAATGTGGTATCCAGGCGAAACCGTCATCTCGGGGATCGGTCAAGGTTATACCCTGGTTACCCCGATGCAACTCGCCCACGCGACCGCGATCATTGCGGGAAACGGCATATCTATCCGCCCGCATTTTGTAAAAGCCATTCAGAATAGCCAGACGGGCAAGATTCAATCGATCGACTATCCAAAGGAACAACCGTTTCCGTTCAAGCCAGAGGATTTGGCATTGGTGCGCGAGGCCATGGTTGCCGTCACTCAGCCAGGCGGCACCGCTGCACGTGCAGCGGCGGGCGCGCCTTATGCCTTCGGCGGCAAGACCGGTACGGCGCAAGTGAGAAGCATGAAACAAGGTGAGCGTTACAACGAAAAGGCCGTCGAAGAACGTTACCGCGATCACGCGCTGTTCATCGCTTACGCGCCGGCGAACGATCCGACCGTCGCCATCGGCATGATTGTCGAGAATGGTGGGCACGGCGGCTCCACCGCAGCGCCCATTGCGCGCCAGGTGCTTGACTATCACTTACTTGGAAAAATTCCAGCCAGCCAAATCGACGAAACCGATCTAGAGGAAGAACATGATTAGGCGTTTGCTGGAACGGCTGCTCGCACCGATGGATATCGGAATCCTGGCGCCGACGCTGTTATTGCTCGGCTGTGGTTTTATGGTGTTGTACAGCGCGGCAGGCGAAGATGCCGGTAAAGTCATCGATCAACTGCGCAATCTGGCTATTGCCGTCACCGCGATGTGGATCATCGCGCTGATCCCGACGCAATATTTGCTGCAAGTTGCGGTGCCGATCTATGTCGTTGGCGTAGTGCTGCTGGTTAGCGTCGCGCTGTTCGGCGAAATCAGCCACGGCGCCAAGCGCTGGCTGCACATCGGTGTGAGTCGCATTCAGCCGTCCGAGTTAATGAAGATCGCCATGCCCTTGATGCTCGCCTGGTACTTCCATCGGCGCGAATCGTCGCTGCGGTTAGTGGATTTTCTGGTTGCCGCGTTAATCCTCGCGGTGCCGGTTTTGTTGATCGCCAAGCAACCGGACTTAGGAACAGCGTTGCTCATATCAGCATCGGGGTTTTATGTGTTGTTTCTCGCTGGTTTGAGTTGGAAATTTCTGCTTGGGTTAGTGGCGCTGGTCGGGGCAAGCTTGCCACTGGCGTGGTCTATCATGCACGACTATCAACGCCAGCGAATCCTCACCTTACTCGATCCTGCCCAAGATCCGCTCGGCGCGGGCTATCACACGATTCAGTCAACCATTGCCATCGGATCGGGCGGTATTAGCGGCAAGGGTTGGCTCAATGGCACCCAGACCCATTTGGATTTTCTGCCCGAACGCACAACCGATTTCATCTTTGCCGTGTATGGCGAGGAATTTGGATTGGTCGGCAATTTAATTTTGCTCGGCCTATACTTCGCGCTAATTGTGCGAGGCATGATGATCGCGTACGGCGCAGGAAATCTGTTTGGGCGACTGGTCGCCGGCGCATTGACGCTGACTTTTTTCACCTATGCGTTCGTGAACATGGGAATGGTCAGCGGCATCCTGCCGGTCGTGGGTGTGCCGTTGCCGCTGGTCAGCTATGGCGGCACGGCGTTAGTCACGATCCTGGTTAGCCTCGGTATACTGATGGGTATTCATAGTCAAAAGAAACTGGTACAAACATGACCCTAGGCAATTTATCCTTGCTGCTGTCAATTGCGATAGCCATCGCTGGCTGCACCACGGCACGGCAACCGGCAAGTTCCGTTCCACCATTTATTAAGCCGCCGTCCCCAGTCGTTAAGGCAGAACCAAAGTCGGCGCCCGCCGCTAAGCCGCGTAACAACGACGGCGGCTATTATTTGGACGATGGCCCCGACGCCAATCCGCCGCCCAACCTGGACAAAATCCCCGACGCTGTCCCGCGATCAGAGAAGTTACATCCCTACGCCAACGAACCGTACATGGCGTTTGGTGCGCGCTATGTGCCGACTAAGGATGCCCGCGTTTACAAGGTGCGAGGTGTCGCCTCATGGTATGGTCGCCGCTACCACGGCAAGCCCACTGCAACGGGGGAACTTTACGACATGTATCAAATGACTGCGGCACATCCCACGCTGCCTATTCCGAGCTACGCGCGCGTAACAAACTTGCAGAATAACAAGGCGGTGACGGTGCGCATCAATGATCGCGGCCCGTTTCGTCAACAAAGAGTCATCGACCTATCCTATGCCGCCGCCTATAAGTTGGGTTACGTCGAACAAGGTAGCGCGACGGTCGAAGTGGAACTGGTCACGGCTGAACCCGCCGCCGTTAGCGCCGCGCCACACCTAGGCGCCTCCGCTTCGAAAGACGTCTATCTGCAATTGGGCGCATTCACCGTCCGCAGTAGCGCGGACAGTTTTCTCAATAAGTTTAGGTCAGCGCTGGCATCGCTCAGGGAAGCGCTCCAGATCTCGTTCTCAGACGGTCTTTACCGGGTCCGCAGCGGGCCCTACAAGTCCCTGACCGTGGCAAAAGAAACCGCTATCCGCATCGAGCGAACGACTCAATTGATGCCGGTGATCGTATCGAATTAGGCGCAGACTCAACTGCGCGGAAAGTTGTGTTTTTGGTCCCGCCGCTGCGGCACTCAAATACTTCACTGCGCGCTTCGAACCGATGTTGATGCGCAATGGGTAAGCGATATTTCGCGCGCAACTACTGCGTTGGCACGGGCTCCCACCAGTGCGTAAACTTGGGTTCCGCGCTGGTGCGAAGCGATCGAAAGTAGGCCCCGAGATTGTTTATGTCCTGAGTTGACAGATTGGGGAACGTCGGCATACCTTTATCCTTACCTTCCCGCACCGCCTCCCTCACATCGTCAGCGTCGGGTTTGTCGCTCCGGAAGTTGGGACCCATTCCGCCGCCGCCACGGCCACCGTGGCAGCCATAGCAATTGTCACGAAGATAAATGCGCCGTCCTTCCTCGGCGGGACTCAGCGCCCCTGCCGTCATTGCTGTCAGCAACAGCCCGAGGCACGCGGCCGATCCGAATACGCTCAACTTGATTTGCATGTCCAACTCCTTTTCATATTCCGTCATTGCTTAGCAATGCGGGGAGCGCCCACGGTCGAAGGGCGAGTAACAACGCCGGCGAGGTGAAACTCGTTGGGAACACCGACGAAGCGGCCGCACGCCCTCGCCTTGCGCGTCTGGTGGATGAATCCACGCAACTGCGCATGCCACGCATACCATACGGAGTCGTTAAGATTGTTGGCGCTGGCTTGGGCGATCTTGTTGCCAAAACCCTTGAGACGCTCGTCGGAGAACGCAAGATTGTACCGGTCTACATACGCGCATAAGTCCCAATTCGGATCCGCGCCAGCGGGCGCCGTGACCGCGAGGGCTCCAGCGAGATACAACATCCGCAACGCGTCATTAACCGGTCGAGTCATGTCACCTCCCATGGCCAGCCAACTCCGGCGGGCGGCCGATGTTTGATTACGATCGCTCATGCTGACCTAGTGGGGCCGCACTCCGGCTAGGGCAGTTTGAACACATGCACGGCGCCGCCGGGCGGCGTGAACTGGGGAAGATCCGCGGTGGCGCCAACAAACCCAAATGCCGCATAAGGATCGTCCGTCGCAAGGCGGCCGGCTACAACAGCGCCGACACCTCCGCCGACTCCCGAGTAGATGGCGATGCGCTGTTTGCCGTCGGGGCCGATGAAGGTCATCGGGCTGCCGACGATGCCGGACGGCAGTTGCTTCTCGAATAGCACCTGGCCCGTAGTCGCGTTAACCGCCCTGAACCAGCGGTCCACCGTGCCGTAGAACACCAAGTTACCGGCCGTCGCCAGCACGCCGCTATATACCGGGAAGCGCTCCGGGATGCCCCAAACTTTTTTTCCGCGCACAGCGTCCCATGCGATGAACTCACCGCGATTCCCGCCCGGTCCCGCCTTCATCGTCGTGCTCGCGCCGATGAATGGCGTACCCTGGATGAAGTTGACCTTGAGCGGCTCGCTATCTACGCACAGGTTGATCGCCGGGACATAGAACCAGCCCGTGACGGGCGAGAAAGCGGCGGGCTCCATGTCCTTTCCACCCGGTGGGGCCGGGCAGATATCCTTGGTGACCACTCCCTCACGGGGGATCTTGGCGGGATTG
>JANMJR010000171.1:0-12086 GCA_031371465.1 Pseudomonadota bacterium | reverse complement strand
TCTACGCACAGGTTGATCGCCGGGACATAGAACCAGCCCGTGACGGGCGAGAAAGCGGCGGGCTCCATGTCCTTTCCACCCGGTGGGGCCGGGCAGATATCCTTGGTGACCACTCCCTCACGGGGGATCTTGGCGGGATTGACGACCGGCAACCCGGTAGCAAGGTCAATGCGATCCGCCCAGTTCACGTGAACGAAGGGTTGAGCCACCAGCACCTGACCTGTGGCCCGGTCCAGCGTGTACGCGAAGCCGTTCTTGTTAAAGTGCACGAGGAGTTTGCGCGTCAGGCCATTGAACGGCAGGTCGACTACAATATTCTCGTTGACGGAATCGAAGTCCCAGGCCTCGTGGGGAATTGTTTGGTATGCCCAAATCGCTTCGCCCGTGTCGGGATCGCGTGCAAAGATCGTCGATGACCATTTATTATCGCCGGGACGAACGTCAGGGTTCCAGGTCCCCGGGTTGGCGGTACCTTGAAATAACAGGTTGAGCTGCGAATCGTAGGTCAACCAAGCCCAGACCGTGGCGCCGCCCTGCTTCCATAGCGTCCCCGGCCAGGTCGTAACGCCGAGGTCCGTCCCTCGATCCTTCGCGTAGAACGGACGGAATCTGGCGCCGATTCGTACGTCAACATCCGGGCCCGTGCTCCAGGCTCGCCACAGTTCGCGCCCGGTGTTGACGTCCAGCGCGGCAACCCAACCGCGCAAACCGAGTTCAGCGCCGCTGTTTCCCACGAACACCTTGTCGCGGACCACAAGCGGTCCCATGACCATGGTCTGCCCCGTGCGTGGATCACCGAGTTTGGTCCGCCAGACTTGCTGCCCGCTCACCGCGTCGACCGCGACGGTAGTGTTGTCGAGCGCGTTATAGATAACCTTACCGTTGGCGAACACGGCGCCGCGATTGACGATGTCACAGCACGCCTTACCTTGCGCGAACTCATCCGCCTTCGGATCGAACACCCAACGGGTATGGCCGGGACGGGTGAGATCAAGGGCGAACAGCTTGTTGGGGAATGGTCCCACCACGTACATCGTGCTGCCCACCACCAATGGCGCGCCTTGGTGCCCGGCCTTGACGCCCGTCGTGAACTCGAACTCCTGTTTGATTTGGCCGACATTGCTCACGTTAATCAGTGCCAGCGAACTGAAGCGGGTGCCTTCGACGGTGCCCGCGGGCGTTGTCCATTCGGCGCCCGCCGCCTGGCCCCATGCGGCGCCGCTGGGAAGCAAGGCCGCCACGAGCAGCAGCGCCAGAAAGAGCGCTCGGCTGTGCGCGCTGTTATGCGCGGGGCCCACAGGCCGAGCCATAGCGTCAACGGTCACTGCCGACCGGCGGGACGACCGTGCGCAAAGAACCAACCTAAAGAAAAACAACTGGATCGCGTCCATCTAGGACTCCATAGGTTATCGGAGTCAAACTATCGGCTCGCGTCCCACTAACGTCTGTGCGTTACCCCACATAGGCCGAAAAATAAAAAGGTACAGCAAGGAAAGTGGCCTGATGTCTATGGGATCGTAGCGGCTGAACCTCGGGTACGCCGGCCGACAGAGGCCGACTTTACCGTGTCGAGTTAGAAATGGAATCAGGCGGTTGTTTTTCAGCGGCCGCTAGGAGCCGGAGTTTGTCGGGATTGAATTCATCCCTCGTTTGCACCGGCGAACTGGAAAAACTCAATTGCGCGATTGCGAATAGCGCCACGTTAGCGATGAGCAAAACAAAAAACATCACTCTCATTTTGTCGATTCCGCGAGGGCAACCAGCCCCTCCAACACCAGATGGTTCACTTTCATGGCGCTCGCGCCGAGGTGAGGGATAAGGATCGCCGCCACGCCACCGCTGATGATACAGCTCGCCGCCGAGCCCTGGCGCGCGCTCAGCACGGCGACAATACGATCGACGCTGCCTACCGCTGCATTGATGGCGCCCGAATACATCGCATCCAAAGTATTCACGGGAAACGCCACGAAGTTTCCGTCCAGGGCGTGGGCGTGGGCAGTGCCCGTTGTCAATGCGCGCATCATGAGTTTGATCCCCGGTACGATCAGACCACCCAGAAACTCGCCGTCCTGCGATAGCGCATCAACCGTTAGCGCCGTACCGGCATTCACCACCACGACTGGACCACGCTGCATCCGACGCGCGGCGATCAACGCCGCCCAGCGATCGCTGCCAAGTTTGGCCGGATCGGCATAGCCATTTTTCACGCCGCAGCGTTCCCGCTCGGGTGTGATCCATAGCGGTTGTGCCCGGTAGCACGCCAGCAAGCCAGACAAATCGCGCTGCATCCGCGCCCCGGCGACATTCGAAATCACGATCTTCTCGGGATCAGAAACTAGCGCCAACGCGCTCGCGAGCGAATGGAGTTCGTCGTGCTCGGCTGCGCCGGTCGTGAGCCACTCCCCGCCTTGATTAAAGCCCCATTTGATGCGGCTGTTACCGGCGTCGATTGCGAGGATCATGGCGCGGCGATCAGACTGATTTCGCCGACCATATAGCGTTGGGTTCCACCGTGTCGGTCGATTAACAGGCTGCCGTCATCGGCGATGCCGGTCACTACGCCCTCTTCGGCAACGTTGCGCGGCAACAGCATGCGCACCGAGCGGTTCTGGTAGGCATGATAAGCCAGCCACTCGTTACGAAATGGCGCAAAACCCTCCGCTTCGAATTGCGGTAATACCCGGCTAAGGTGTGCGAGTGTTATACCCAGCAATTCGCTACGCCTCGGTACTTCGTTCAACACACCCGCCAAGTCCGTCGCGGCTTGATCGATTTGGGTCAACGTCGCCTCGTCGATGCGCACGTTTAGGCCAACGCCGATGACTGCGTATGTCGGCCCCAGTACGTCTCCCGAAAGCTCAATCAGTATTCCTCCCAGCTTACGGTAATGATGCAAGATGTCGTTGGGCCATTTAACCTGTATCTCTTGCACCCCCAACTCGTGCAGCGCCCGCGCGACCGCGAGCCCGACCGCCAAACTAAGGCAAGACAATCGCGCGGCTCCCTGGTTGAAGCGCCAAAGCAAGGAAAAAGTCAGACCACCGCATAGCGGTGCAAACCAGCGCCGGCCGCGCCGGCCACGTCCATGGCTCTGATATTCGGCTGCAAAAACCGTCCCGCCCGGGATTCCCGATAACACTCGATCCATCAAAGCAGTGTTGGTCGAAGCCGAAAAGTCGGCGATTTCGAGCGCGAAATATTTGGCGGCGGAACCGAGGGAACGTACAACAGATCCATACTCCAACCAATCCAGCGGCGCGACCAGTTGATAACCGCGGCCATGGACTTTGTAGATTTCGACACCAAACTTCTCGGCGTCCTTGAGAACGTTTGACAGGGTAGCTCGCGACATGCCTAACTGAGCGGCAATCTGCGTTCCCGAGCGAAATTCCTCGTGGGACAAGCACTTCAATGCGGCGAAGAGGTGCTTATTCGGCGTGTAATCCATGATCTACTTTACAACCGAATATTTCCTCGTCGTAGGCGATATTGGCAATAACCGCGTCCAGCAACAGCGCCACTTGCACCGCGAGCTTGCTCCCCTTGCGATAGTCCGCGGGTGCGATCAGGTCGACGCGATTAGCGCGCATCAGACTAATGGATTGCTCAAGACCTTTTTCCTTTTTGGGATCATGCACCGCGATGGTGTGGCCCCCATTCTTTTTGGTCAGCGCCATGGACGGCACATCGCTCATGCCATCGCCGATGTAGATCATATTGCTAAACGGAATCGGGCGTCGGTGCTCCGGCATGTGCTCGTTGATCGATTCGTTCAACACTTCACGGCCTTTGTTGACGCGGAATAGAAATTGGGTCTTGGTCGTATCGTTGATCAATACTTTGGGGAAATCCGCAACACCGTTGTGATCGAAGTGATATTCCGACGCGTAGATTTGCTTGAAGTGTTTGCGGATCGACACGCCGTCCAAAATTTCCTTTTGACCGGCGGAGATGATGTAATGCTGCACTTTGATTTTGCCCGCACCGCGGCGCTTCACGTAGGCGTTGATGCGGCTGAACCAAGTCTCAACGCCGGGAAAATATTCGATTGATCCGGCGAGCGTAGCAAAGTCCTCGCGTTTGATCGAAACTTCGCGTTTATTCGCCTCGCGCAACATTAAGCGCATGTAGACCAACATTGAATCGGAGCCGGTTTCGTGGGCCTCTTTGTTGACGCGCTCCCAGAAGGTCTTGCTATCGATGCCAATTTTCGGAAGCACGGTGTACTCCTGCATCGGTTGCGGCGAGAGCGTACCGTCGAAGTCATAGACCAAAGCGATGGTGTTCTGAAAAAATTTCCGGAGCGGCGCGGGAGCCGATTTACGTTGCATTGCGTCATTCTATAGAGGGTGCAATGGCCTATGCAATCGAATTACGGCGAGAGGTTCCTGATATTCATAATATGTAGTAGAGTTGGGCGTTGAATCAGATCGGCGTCGAGCCTGTCTGTAGTCAAAGATCTGGAGGAGAACGTCATGAATGTCACACGCGGCATCATCGCAACTTGCCTACTAGTCCTGAGCGTACCGTCCTGGGCGGACCTTCCGAATGACACGGTCGGAACCATGCCCGCCATCACCGCCAAGCATCGGATCTACATTGCCGACATCGCGCTCAACCACATAGCCGACGGTAAATTGCATGTGGTCGACGGCGAAAATGGCAAGTATCTCGGCATGATCGGCACCGGTTTTACCGGCCAATTCATTCTCAGCAACGATAAGCGCGAAATCATCATCGCCACCGGCTATTACTCTCGTGGCCAGCGCGGCGAGCGCGTCGATGTGGTGGAAGTCTGGGACTCGGACACCCTCAGCTTCAAATACGAGATTCCTATTTCCGAGAAGCGCGCCAGTGCGCTGAACTACGAAGGCTTGCTGCGGCTGTCCGCCGATGGCCGTTGGTTATTCGTGCAAAACGCCACGCCCGCAACATCGGTTACGGTTGTGGATATGCAGGCCAAAAAGGACGTTGGCGACATTTCCATGCCCGGTTGTTGGGCGATCTATCCGGCGCAGTCCAGCCCGAACCGCTTCGCCTCCCTCTGCGGCGAGGGCAATGTAACGACCATCACGCTCAACGATAGCGGTCAAGAAGCGTCGCGCACTTCGAGTGGCAAGTTCTTCGATCCTGACAATGACGCTTGGTTTATGCAGGGCGAGCAAGACGGTGATCGCTATCATTTTGTCAGCTTCAAAGGCAATATTGCGACCGTTAATGTCGGCGGCGAAACGGCGGTACTGGAAGGCACTTGGCCGTTAGTCGGCAAAACAGACCAGAAAAAAGCCTGGCGGCCCGGCGGTTATCAGCCGCTCGCCGTGCACGCGGGGACAAATCGGCTGTACGTCACCATGCATAGCGGTGGCGTGGAAGGTAGCCATAAAAATCCCGCGAATGAAATTTGGGTATTCGATACCAATACGAAAAAGCGCGTTGCGCGCTTGCCCGGTAACTCGGCAATCGCTTTGGAGCCCTCGGCCGACGGCAAACGGCTTTACGCGATTGACCCGATCAAGGCGTCGATCGTCGTTTGGGATAAGATTTCGCCCAAGGCTAAAGTGCGTCTGACTCAGATCGGCGAATTGCCTGGTCAGCTAGAGGCGGAATAGTGGACTGGAATACGTTCCTGGCGGACCCCGTTGCGACCAGCACCGTCGCCGGTTGCGTTGCCCTGATTCTATTTTCCGCCGCTTGGCACAAGTTTTCCGAGCTCGATATTTTTGCTGGCGCCCTGGATGCTTACCAACTTTTACCGAGCATTGCCGTGATGCCGATCGCGCGGCTGTTACCCTGTGTTGAGGTGGTGATCGCGCTAATGGTTTTGATCCCCGCGACTCGCCCTGTCGGGCTCGTCGCTTGCGCTGGATTAGTCGCGCTCTATGCGTTGGCTATTGCCGTTAATTTGGCGCGCGGCCGACGCCAAATCGATTGCGGTTGCGGCGGCGACGTGCACTTATTGTCCTGGGGCTTGGTGCTGCGCAATACGTTGTTGGCCGGTATCGCCCTGGCCATGTCCGGTCCCAGCGTGGCTCGTCCCTTTGAATGGCTCGACGCGGTCACGCTAGTTGTCGGCGTTCTCGCACTATACGGCAGCTATTTGACGTTTGATGAATTGCTGCGCCAGTTCGATCGCATCGCCCAACTCAACGGGACGCAAGCGGGGGCGGCGCGATGACCAGCCTAATGATTTCTAACGCCATCCTATGGATATTGCTCCTCGGCATAATCGTCGCATTGTGGGCGCTGGCGCGGCAAGTTGGTATTCTTTATGAGCGCGTCGCGCCCATGGGTGCGCTGATCACGGATGCGGGCCCCAAGCTCGGCGAGATCGCGCCGAAATTTGACTTGCCGGCCTTGAATGGCGCCTCGGTTTCCATCGGCGGGCAACGCCCCCTCAGCCAATTGCTGTTTTTTCTCTCACCCAGTTGCCCGGTGTGCAAAAAACTATTGCCCATTCTGAAATCGGCGTCAAATGCCGAACGCGAATGGCTACAAGTGGTTCTCGCCAGCGATGGCGACGCGACGCAGCATTTGGCGTTTTACCATGATGCCAAGCTGACCGAATTCCCGTACGTGTTGTCGTCGGATCTGGGCATGACTTACCGCGTCAGCCGCTTGCCTTACGCGGTGTTAATCGATGAGGCAGGCGCGATTCGCGCCAAGGGTATGATCAATAATCGGGAGCAACTGGAAAGCTTGTTTAACGCCAAGGAGTTGGGCGTGGGTTCCGTGCAGGATTTTTTGACGGGCAGCAATTCAACCTATTCAAGCAAAGCCGCATAATTTTGAAGGACGGAGGAACACCATGAAATACCTTCAGGAATGGATGGACAAATTCACCGAGCGCCGGGTGCGCCAAACCGCGCAACTCACCAGCCGGCGCAGTGCACTCGCCCGTGTCGGCAAATGGATGGTCGCCGGCGCGGCGTTGCCGATGTTGCCATTTGACCGCTCCGGCCGCGAAGCGCAAGCGGCGTTGACGACCGGCAACGATCCCATGGCCTGCGATTATTGGCGCAACTGCGCGCTGGATGGATTTCTCTGCAACTGCTGCGGCGGTTCGCTTACCCACTGCCCGCCAGGTACGGAAGTATCGAAAGTCACCTGGGTCGGCACCTGCCAAAATCCAAAAGACGGTAAAGATTATCTAATCAGCTACAACGATTGTTGCGGCAAAGTTGCTTGCGGTCGTTGCCTGTGTAACTTCAACGAGCGCGAGCGCCCCGGCTACCGCATGGGCGTGCACAACGACATTAACTGGTGCATGGCCAACACCCAGACCATGTATCACTGCACCGTATCGGCGATCGTCGGTACTGGGGCGGGCTAAATCCATCACAGGTCGATTCCGCGCAAACGCGGAATCGACCGTCGCCATAGATCCATGAAACAATTAAATTGCCGCGGCGTTTGGGTAACTCTCGCGGCAATTTTTGTGTGCGTCAGCAGTGTCGCCACTGCCGATGACAAAGCGTACTCCAATCAAGGCCGCACCGATTTCCTGCTGCATTGTTCCGGCTGCCACGCCCAGGATGGGCGAGGCCTCGAAAACAAAGGAATCCCGGCGCTAAAAGATCAAGTCGGTTATTTTCTGCGCACCGACGGCGGCCGCGCCTATGTGATGCAGATTCCGGGTTTGCTCAGCGCCGGTATGTCCGACGCCCGCGCGGCCGATGTCACGAATTACATCCTGGCCCGTTTTGCGGGCGCCTCATTGCCTGAAAACTTTATTCCTTACACCGCCGAGGACGCGAAGCGCTACCGCGAATCGCGCCCCGCGGATATTCCTGGAAAACGTAAACTGCTTGCTGCCGAGTTGGCCGAATTGGGAATTACTATCCGCTGATTGGGTAGGGTCTCATCCCCGCCTTTCCCTCGTGGCAGCATTGGTATCTATGCCATAAAGGGCGGCTTCCGGCTGTCTGCGGCATAATGGACTGAGGAGGCACGCATGCAACCGTTCCATCCCAAGACCATCATCGAGCCGTTTCGCGTTCGCTCCGTTGAGCCGATCCGATTCACCACCGAGTCTGAGCGCGCGGCGGCGCTCAAGGCAGCCGGCTACAACCCATTTATGCTGCGGGCGAGCGATGTGCTGATCGATCTGCTCACCGACAGCGGGACTGGCGCCATGTCTTCGCAGCAATGGGCCGGCATGATTGCGAGCGACGAATCCTACGCAGGCGCAACCTCGTTCTATAAATTCGAAGCCGCGGTAAAGGACATCACCGCATTCAAGCACGTATTGCCGACACACCAAGGGCGTGCCGCGGAACACATATTGTTCACTTGCATCGCCAAGCCGGGTGATGTCATCCCGAACAACGCCCACTTCGACACGACGCGCGCGAATATCGAACACGTCGGCGCCGAGGCGCGCGATCATCCCATCGCCGAAGGCCGTGCGCCTGACGCGGTCTATCCGTTCAAAGGCAACATGGATTTGGACGCGCTGCGTGCGACTATTGAGCAGGTCGGCCGCGAACGTGTTCCGATGGTAATGATGACCGTCACCAACAACTCAGCGGGCGGCCAGCCGGTTTCCATGGCAAACATCCGCGCCGCGAGTGATATCGCGCGCGAGCACGGCGTTCCCTTCATCCTCGACGCCTGTCGCTACGCCGAAAACGCCTGGTTCATTAAGTCGCGCGAATCTGGTTTCGCCGATAAAGCCCCAATCGAGATCGCGCGGGAAATGTTCAGTTATGCCGACGGCTGCACCATGAGCGCCAAGAAAGACGGCATGGCAAACATTGGCGGCTATCTCGCTTTAAACGACGATGAGCTCGCCGCCCGCTGTCGCAATTTGGAAATCCTCACCGAAGGTTTTCCGACGTACGGTGGCATGGCGGGCTACGATTTGGAAGCCGTCGCCCGCGGTCTGTACGAGGCGCTCGACGAGCACTATCTGCGCTATCGCATTCGATCGATCGAGTATTTAGGCGAAAAACTCACCCATGCGGGCGTGCCCATCGTGCTGCCCACGGGCGGCCACGCCATCTATCTCAACGCGCGTGGCATGCTTCCTCACATCGCGCCGCTGCAATTTCCGGCGTGGTCTCTTAACAATGCGCTGTACCTGATTGGCGGTGTGCGCGGCGTAGAGATCGGCTCCGCGATGTTCGGCCAGCAAAAAGACGGCACCGAAAAACCGGCGCCGATGGAATTCGTGCGCCTTGCGTTCCCACGCCGCGTATATACGCAGAGCCACGTCGACTATCTCGCCGAAGTCATCCTCGCGGTTCACGCAGAGCGCGATCGCCTGCCGGGGTATCGCATCGTGTCGCAAGCGCCGGTATTGCGGCATTTCACGGCTAGGTTTGAGCCGATTGAGTAAATTACCGGTTTGCCTTATTTGAGTACTGCGGCGGGCAGGTGGCAAGACATTCTCAGCGACGCAGCGACCCCAGCAAGGCCGAGAGCGTTCCAAGCGCTTGGTCCAGCACCTCGGGCGCGGGCATAGGCAGGCGCAGGTAGGATTCGCCCGTCGATGCGTCGCGATGAACGAACGATTGCCGGTGGCGATTCGCCGGGCCAACACCACCGGTTGAAGCCGCAGCGAGTTGCTGCAGCAACGCAGCCCCTTGCTGTAACAAACCGGTCCACGGATTTTCGACCTTCGCGGCACTTGCCTCATCAGCGGCGCCGCGTTGCTCGACACGCGCATCGCCATCGACATCTCCACTGCGCGGCGATTCTTCCGCGTCAACGGGATCGACAATCGCCGACATCGCCGATTCGGCTATTGAGCCGGTCACTTCTTCAACGCCTTTCATAAAGCGATTCAGCCGCGTGCCGCCCATGAATACTTCTTTTTCGCCGCCGTCGAGGGCGCCTGCGAACAACGATTTTTTAAAACTCAACACGCCGAGCATGCCCTCTTCAATGGTCCCCTGCGAGACGAAATTCACCACGCGCACTGGCATTTTCTGGCCGAGCCGGTGAACGCGGCCGATGCGTTGTTCGAGCACCGCCGGGTTCCACGGCAGGTCCATGTTGACCACCATCGATGCATGCTGCAAATTCAGTCCGACACCGCCCGCGTCGGTCGCGAGAAACGCACGGCACGCCGGATCGGTTCGAAATCGATCGACCAAGGCTTTGCGCTGCGCGCCAGGCACGCCGCCGTGGAACAGCACGTGTCCCCAACCGCGCTCACGGAAACGCCGCAGCAACATTTCGTGCATGCCCAGCCACTGGCTAAAGATCACGACCTTTGCCTCGGGCTGCTCGAACACTTCTTCCAATAACGTCGCTAGCTCGTCGGCCTTCACACCAAAGTCGGTTACCCGGTCGAGCAGATACGTGCTGTCGCACGACATGCGCATGTTCTGCAACGCGATCATCAAACGCCGCTGGTCCGCCTCGCTCAAAAAACCCATGCGCTTCCAGCGTTTCACGATGCCAGCGACGACATCGCGATTCTCTTCATGATGCTTGACTTGCTCCGGCGTCATCGGAACGAAGAAGTTCTTGTCCAGGCGCTCGGGCAATTGCTTCAGCACTTCCTTTTTCTGCCGCCGAATGAGTATCGGCGCAAGGGTTTTGCCGATGCGGTCAAGCTCGCGGTAGCCCACTACCCGACCGGTCTCGTCGAGCACTTGGTGCTCATGCAAAAAGCGGAACGTCGGCCCAAGTCGGTGCGGGTCGACGAATTGGACAATGGAAACTAGTTCTTCGAGGCGGTTTTCAAGGGGCGTGCCGGTGAGTACGATCGCATACGCCGAGTTGATCTTTTTGACGCTGCGCGCGGCGCGCGTGTTCCAGTTTTTGATGCGCTGCGCCTCGTCCAAAATCACCAGATCGGGCGACCACGCCTCAATGAGATCAAGATCGCTGTGCACCGTATCGTAGTTCATGATCTTGAAGAAGCTCGCTACGACAAATTGCGCCGCACGGCGCGCCCGTAGGCCGGCGATCACGCTCACGCTGCGTTCGACGAAGCGGGCTATCTCGCGCTCCCATTGGTGCTTGAGCGAGGTCGGACAAATCACCAGCACGCGATTCACACCCAATTCGTGCGCCATGATCTCGGCCGCGGCGAGCGCTTGGATGGTCTTGCCGAGCCCCATCTCGTCGCCGATTAGCGAGCGCCCCGCCCGCGCCGCGAATAGCGCCCCTTCGCGCTGGTAGTCATACATGGAAATCTTCAGCAGATTCTTGAACGCAGCCGAACCAATGCCTTGCGGAAATGCGCGCCCGATTTGCTCGCGCCGCCGCTCGGCGTCGCGCACCTCGGCGAGGAAAATGAGTGCATCGTCATAACAACGCAATTCGTGATCCAGGCCCCGCGCGCCGCTTAGAAAACGATCGAACGCCAGGTATTTTTCCGGCAACAACTTGCCATCCGGCCCGAAGAATTCCGCCGCCAAACGAATCAATTTTCGCGGACACGCGCGAGCGGGGCGAAAACGGATTTCCCGCTGCGCGCCATAGTGCAAAAACACTTCGCTGTAGATCGGTTGAAATCCGGCCTTGAGCGCAGCCTTGCCGCCGCGGCGCCGTGCCAGCGTTGCCAGCGTGAACTCGACATGCTTGCAAGTCCCAAGTGCATTGGTGGCGAAGTCTGGACATGAACAGAAGTTATCGCCTAGATCGCCGCCGCGAATGGCCACCCGGTAGCTGTTCTTGCTCTCAGGATTGGTGACACGAAATTCGGAGAACACCGGCTCGGCGCCGAGGTTCTCGATTTGAAAACGTTGCTCCACGCCGAACTGGCGTCGCAACGCGCGCTGCCATTCTTCGAGCGACATACCATCGGGGCGCTTAAGTCGAGACAGCTTGCGCGGTCCGCCCGCGACGCTCTTTTTCTTCACCGGCTTCGCTCGACCCTGCATCGCGCGAGGTGTATCGTTTGCGGCTTTCTTGCGGGCCGCACTGGATGGCTTGGTCGCCATTGCTTCCTCCTATTGGATGCGCCCCCAGTTCGAAAAGGAATGGGGTTACTGGACGAGATTCTAACGTAATACGCCGCAATTTCTGGAGCCAAGAACTTGCGGTGCATTCGCGCCACCGAGATTGACCAATCAACAGTAATTTGATGGTCGCTCCGGCGGGCCGGTAACGCGCGCCCGCAGGCCAGATCC
>JANMJR010000140.1:0-4440 GCA_031371465.1 Pseudomonadota bacterium | reverse complement strand
TTCCATCTCACGGCCACGCAACGCTGCCGCCGTATCGGTCGTAAAAAAAGGATTGCCCGTGCCGGCGCCGAAAATAACGACCTTGCCCTCTTCCAAATAACGCATCGCTTTGCCGCGAATATAGGGTTCGACCACCGGTTCGATATTAATAGCCGACTGCACCCGCGCACTCAATCCGGCAACGCGCATGGCGTCTTGCAGCGCGATCGCATTGATCACCGTTGCCAACATGCCCATATAATCCGCCATGGCGCGATCCATGCCAGCAGCACTGGATGACACGCCGCGAAAGATGTTGCCACCGCCGATGACAACGGCAACCTGCACACCCAGATCGATGACCGACTTAATTTCAGCGACGATGGCGCCAATCGTTGTCTGATTGATGCCATAGCTGTCTGCACCCATCAGGGCTTCGCCAGAGAGCTTGAGCAGGACTCGCTTATATTTCGGTTCGGCCATCGCGCGTCCGCATCGAGAAGACGTTGATTAGGCGCCCTTCACCGCAGCGGCAACTTCCGCGGCAAAGTCTGTCTGTTTCTTCTCAATGCCTTCGCCGACGACATACAGCACAAAACGCGGAACCGATGCGCCCTTTGATTTGAGCAATTGCTCAATCGTCTGCTTGTCATCTTTAACAAACGGCTGGCCGAGAAGCGTCACTTCCTTCAAGTATTTGGCGACGCTGCCTTCGACCATCTTCGCTACGATTTCCGGTGGCTTGCCGGATTCCGCTGCCTTTGCCATTGCGACGTCGCGTTCTTTTTGGATCAACTCGGCGGAAACTTCCTCTTTCGCCAACGCAACCGGTTTGCTCGCAGCAATGTGCATGGAGAGGTCTTTTGCCAAGGCTTCGTCGCCGCCGACAATATCGACCATTACGCCAATCTTAGCGCCGCCGTGGATATACTGGCTGATCTTGCCCTTCGCTTCGATCCGAGCAAAACGTCGAATCGACACGTTCTCACCAATTTTACCGACCAGCGCCGTGCGAATCGTTTCAACGGTTGCACCATTTAGGCTCAAGGCCGATAACGCGGCAACATCAGCCGGACTGTGCTTAGCCACCAACTCCGCCAAATTTTTCGCAAACGCCAAGAAGTCTTCGTTCTTCGCAACGAAATCGGTTTCGCAGTTCACTTCCACCATCGTACCGAGTTTCAGATCACCCGCGATATGAATCGCCACAACACCCTCCGCGGCAATACGTCCCGCGGCCTTGCTGGCTTTGCCGCCCAACTTGACGCGCAGAATTTCTTCCGCCTTTTCCAGGTCGCCATTGGCTTCGGACAAGGCTTTTTTACATTCCATCATCGGCGCATCGGTTTTCTCGCGCAGCTCTTTCACCATTCCAGCGGTAATTTCCGCCATGTGCTTACCCCTAAAAATTAATTCGTGCGATTACTTCGCAGCGTCATCGACTTCAACAAATTCCTCTTCAACCGGCGCGACCATTTCTTGGATCACTTGATTACGGCCTTCAAGAATCGCGTCGGCGGCGCCACGGGCATACAAGCGAATCGCCCGAGTCGAATCGTCATTGCCCGGGATAATGTAGTCGACACCATCCGGCGTATTGTTGGTATCCACCACACCGATGATAGGAATCCCCAACGTCTTCGCTTCCGTCAACGCAATTTTTTGGTAGCCGGTATCGATCACGAACAACGCGTCCGGCAACACCGCCATATCTTTGAAACCACCCAGGCTGCGCGTCAGCTTAGCAAGTTCGCGCTCGTAGCCTAACGCTTCGCGTTTGGAAATTTTTTCCATTGAGCCGTCTTCTTTCATCTGCTCGATTTCCTTCAACCGCTTGACCGAACCCTTCACGGTTTTGAAGTTGGTCAACATGCCGCCGAGCCAACGATAGTCGACGTAGGGCGATTGGCAGCGGGATGCTTCTTCACGCACGATTTCCCGCGCTTGGCGCTTCGTGCCAACAAATAGAATAGTGCCCTTGTTTGCCGACAGTTGGCGAATGTACTTCATCGCGTCTTCGTACATCGGAAGCGATTTTTCCAGGTTAACGATATGAATTTTGTTGCGATGGCCGAAGATATACGGGGCCATCTTGGGATTCCAGAAACGAGTCTGGTGGCCAAAGTGCACCCCAGCCTCCAGCATTTGACGCATGGTTACTGACATTCAATTCTCCGGTTAAGGGTTAGTCCGCCGCCCGCCGCTGCAAGCCCGCCCAGTTGTTTGATCAACTCGGCAAGCACCCTTATCGAGACGGGCGTGAGTATTACCCGCGCTCGGCACTATGCCTTACGTCGAGTTGACTTGGAATTATACTAAAAATCCGGTACTTACTTCAAGTCCGCGATGGCATCGCCGATCACCGCTATTGAATCGGGTGTCGCCAAGACGGGCCATCCGGTGAAAACACCCATGCTTACCGCGTCTCAGGCCACGCTCTGCCAGAGGACAAGCGGGACGCTGTTGGTGGCGCACTGCGCCCGCGAATTGTGGTTGCTCGCAACCATGGCCTTAGCGCAGCAAAACGGAGTCGCGGGCTTCTTGTTGCCCTCGGATTTCATTCCATTTCATACGGCTTAAGCTCGCCCACAGTTCGAGGGCAACTCAAGGGATTAACCGCCGAATAGGCGCATTCCGCTTCTGCTCCGATACGGCGCCGATGATTACAACTGCCTGCATCAAGACCTCTGCGATTCAGGAAGACGATCGCGTCACCACCCATGGGTCGATCGGCTTTTCTTTGAAGGTCAGAATAAAAAACCCCTTCAATGTGTGCTGGCAGACAGACAAAGGGTGAATTGAAGCATAAATTCGTTCCCTCTTATTTCTGACAAGGATCCCAATCATGAAGCGCTTACTATTTTTGTCGGTAGTGGCTGCATTTACTGCGCCCGCGCTTGCCGGCGTATCGGTGGAAGTCGGCGAGCCCGGCTTTTATGGTCGTATCGAGATCGGAAACTTCCCCAGGCCACCCCTGATCTACGAACGGCCAGTCGTGATCGAGCGTGTGCCGGTGACCATAGTGCGCGAGCCGATCTACCTGCACGTTCCTCCGGGCCACGCGAAGAACTGGCGCAAGCACTGCCATAAGTACAACGCCTGTGGCCGGCGGGTCTACTTCGTGCGGAATGACTGGTATGACACTCAATACGTGCCGCGCTATCGCGAGCGGCACGACGGGGGTCAAGGGAAGCATGGTGACGATGATGACCGTGGCGAGCGACATGACCGCGGCGAAGGAAATGATCATAGTCACGGGAAGGGTAAGGGTAAGGGCCGCTAAGACGATTTATTCGGAGCTTCCTTGCCACGAGGCGTCTCCTGCTTGCCTCGTGGCGAGGCATGCTTGCGGAGCTAATATCCACGCGCCTCTCAGGCCGGCGCCGTTTTACTAATAAGCGTTGTCGTTCGATCTTAACGTGGGAAAAGCTAGAATAGCCAGCGTGCGCAACGCGCACGCGGACTGATTTTGTGATATCGGTTAAGCAACAATCCGCTTGCGCCGTGCGCACCCATGCCAAGCCACGAGCCGGCGTCCTGCCGGGGTAGCCCTGGCCCTAGGCCACCCGGTAGGTCAGCCCCTGGGAACTGCTTTCCAGGCCAATATATTGGGTGTTTTTGGAACGCTTGAACTAAAGAAAACGCTGAACCATGAAAACCACCACGCCACCGCAATCTACTCCGGTCCTTGCACGGCGCGCCATTCATTTAGACCCGCTGGGCGATATTCCGTTGGGAAATTTACCGCGGAGTAGGCGTATTTTTTCTATTTATCAATTTATCGAGTCTTACATCGGAGCCGACGCGGGCCCCATCGCCGCTCGAAATCGCCTCGTAACTCAATGTTTTTTAAGTCACAGCGCTACGCGTTTCGAAAACTCCGTCAAAGGACTTGCGCTCCAGGCGCAGAAGGTATTAGATATCGGTACAAGTCGCTGTAATGGGCTGAGACAGGTGTGTCAAAAATGTAAAATCGGCATTGCAGCCGTCTCAATAATTGTCATTTTTAGGAGAGCCGAAGTATGGAAAAAATAGTTGGGTTGACGTGCCTCGCGTTGTTCTGCGTAACGTCGTTGTCGTTTGCGGCGGACAAGAAAGATGAACGCGCCGGAAAATGCGCAGACGCCAAAAGCCAAATGGACTATTTCTGCAGTAAAGAGAATGCCGGTGGCGATACCTTAGTTTCTCTGGGCACCGCCTGCAACAACTCAAAGAAAAATGTCGCGGCGGCCTGCGAAGGCAAGGCCGAGGCGGATCAAAAGTACGAATTTAGCGATAGCAAGAAGTAGAAGTAGTTTTTAGTTCGCGTCCAAGGCAGTATTTCATAAACGAGCACAGGATGGAGGAAGTTAGATGAGCAAGATGCAACGACATATCGGCGTTCACATGAGCGACGACGAAATGAAATTGGTTGAAGGCGCGGAAACCGGCGCATTCAAATCACCGATTCCTACCCAAGTT
>JANMJR010000114.1:0-4426 GCA_031371465.1 Pseudomonadota bacterium | reverse complement strand
ACGTTGAGGTAATGGCCTTTCACTTCGCCGGTTTCAGCACAAGCTTTGTTGACGGCTTCCATCACGAACAGGAAACGATCGCGCCAATGCATGAAGGGCTGCGAGTTGATGTTCTCGTCGTCCTTGACAAAATCGAGGCCGCCTTTCAGAGCTTCATAGACGACGCGGCCATAGTTTTTGCCGGACAGGCCAAGCTTGGGTTTCGTTGTTGCGCCGAGCAGCGGACGGCCGAATTTATCGAGCCGTTCGCGCTCGACGACAATTCCGGTCGGCGGGCCTTGGAATGTCTTTAAGTAGGCGACGGGAATGCGCATGTCTTCCAAACGCAGCGCCTTCAGTGGCTTAAAGCCGAATACGTTGCCGATGATCGAGGCGGTCAAGTTGGCAATCGAACCTTCCTCGAATAGCGACAGATCGTAGGCGATGTAAGCGAAATATTGACCCGGCGCGCCAGGCGCCGCGTCGACGCGGTAGGCCTTGGCGCGATAGCTGTCGCAAGCGGTCAGGCGATCGGTCCATACCACCGTCCAAGTGGCCGTCGAGGATTCGCCCGCGACAGCCGCGGCGGCTTCGATGGCATCGACGCCATCCTGCGGCGTGATGCGAAACACCGCGAGGATATCCGTATCTTTCGGCGCGTAGTTATCGTCCCAGTAACCCATTTTGGCGTAGGGCATCACGCCGGACTTGTAGCGGTCGGCAATCGGTAGCGGTGCATTCATGGCGTTCTCGTTTAGCGTTGGTTGAATGAATCCTACGAAAGATTCTCCATCAGTAATATTCACGATTTCTGACTATAATGATAAGTAATTCTTATTTACGAAATCACATATGCTGCACCTCACCTTTCGCCAGTTGCAGATTTTCGACGCGGTCGCGCGACATCTGAGCTATTCCCGCGCGGCGGAAGAGCTACACCTCACCCAGCCGGCGGTGTCGATGCAAATGCGCGAATTGGAAGAAAACATCGGCTTGGCGATGTTGGAACAAATCGGCAAAAAGATCTTCCTCACGCACGCAGGCGAAGAACTCCAGCGAAGAAGCCGCGACATTCTTGTGCGTCTCGGCGAAACCCGCGCCGCGCTTGAATCAATGAGGGGTGTTGATCACGGGCAACTCAATATCGCCGTGGTCAGCACCGCGAAATATTTCGCGCCGAAATTACTCGCGCTGTTTTGCCAGCGATTTGAGAGCGTCAAACTCAATCTCACCGTCAGCAATCGTGAGGAAGTCTTGCATCGACTGACGGAAAATAAAACCGACCTCGCCATCATGGGCCAGCTACCGGAAGATCTGGACGCGGAGAAAGAAGCGTTCGCTTATCATCCGCTCGGCATCATCGCGCCGCCCGATCACCCGCTGGCGAGGGCGAAGCAAATTCCGTTGCATGTGTTGATGAACGAAAATTTTCTCATTCGTGAGCCCGGTTCTGGAACGCGCAATGTTTTCGAGCGCTTGCTCACGACCCATCGCCTGCAAGCCGCGCGCACGTTGCAAATGGATAGCAACGAAACCATCAAACAGGCGGTGATGGCCGGCATGGGCATTGCGTTGCTGTCGCTGCACACTATCGGTTTGGAATTGGAGGCGAAACGTTTGATCGTGCTCGATGTCGAATCGTTACCTGTCATGAGGCGCTGGTACATCGCCCATCGAACCGGCAAGCGCTTGTCGCCTGCAGCGGTCGCGTTCCGGCAATTTTTGTTAGAAGAGGGCGCGCTATTGCTTGGACAGGGATGTGATAAAGGTCAAAAACCGTCGCGCCAGAAACCGATCGGGAAGCGGCCGCCAGCCAACGATGCCCGGAAAGGTAGGCTGGGTGCGGATCGTGGCAAGGCATAAAAAACACGCCGATAACGATTTATCTCGGAAAATTTCCAGTATTCTTTCACGTCGGGGCCTCCGGCCGCATACTACGCAAGTCAGTTTGAAGTTTCCTGAAAGGTGAATATGAAAGCTAAACGAACACTTACCGATTTTTATTGTCTGCGCATCGCGTTGATCGGAGTCGCCACTTTATTTTCGGTCTCGATCGCGTCCGCCGAAGCGCTGCCCGAAATCGATGTCGCGGCTGCGGCAGCACAAATTCAAGCCAAGCAAATTAAAGTGCTCGACGTGCGTGAGCCTGCCGAGTTCGCTACGGGGGTGATTCAAGGCGCGGTGCTCATTCCGCTTGGTCAAGTGGAAAAACGTGTGACGGAATTGGACGCGTTCAAGGATCAGCCGATGTACGTCGTGTGCGGTTCCGGCGGGCGTTCGGCGCAAGCGATCAAGGTGTTGGGCAAGTATGGTTTTACAAAGCTTACGAATATCAAGGGCGGGATGAGTGCTTGGCGCAAGGCCAATTTGCCGGTGGTGACGCCTTAGGTCGCCCGATAAGTTCGTCACCCCCGAGAAGCTTGAGACCCAAGCATTTCTCCATAAACATCCGTACGACGATCGCGCAACACCTGATTGTAGTCGTTCCAATTGCGCTTGCGCCGGGCATCCGCAAGGTTAACTTCGGCATAGATGATTTCTTCTTTGTCTGCGCTGGCGGGTCCACCAATCGGCCAGCCGGTATAACTGACGATAATACTTTGGCCATTGAATGGTTGGCCTCGTTCGACGCCCACACGGTCGGCCGCAGCAACGAAGACCGAGTTACTGTGCGCCGCCGCCATGCAAAGGATATTGGCCATGGCCTCCCGCTTTGGATCTTGGCCGGGAATCGGCACCCAGTTGGTTGGGATGCAAATGATGTCCGCACCGCTTAGCGCACACAGGCGATAGCTTTCCGGAAACCAACCGTCGTAACAAATGAAACTCGCGATACGACAATTGGCGTGTGGAATACTGGAAAGCCCAAGTTGCCGGGTTCAAAGAAATTGTTTTCTTCATTCCACAAATGGATTTTTCGAAAGGTCCCTATATATCCGGTTGGGCCGACAATCACGGCGGCGTTATACAGGCTATTGCCCGCCCGTTCGCAAATGCCCGCCACCAAGTAAGCGCCGTGATGCGCCGCAGCCTCGCACCACGCTTCGGTGGTAGCGCCATTGGGGATTTCTTCCGCCAGCGCGAACGCCTCATCGCGTGTTTCGAAAACGTAGCCCGAGTTACATAGTTCCGGTAGGACGATCAGCCGCGCGCTATTGCTAGCCGCTTGCTCGATCAGTTTCAAAGTCTTCTCAACATTTTGGGCTTTCAAGCCCACGTGGGGCTCCATTTGAATGCAGGCAATCTTGACCAGGCTTTCCTTGTGAGTCGTATTCATGATTCACCTTATGGCAGGTTCGTGAAGAAAAGTTTCGCCCTTGAGTAGCGCGTTGGCGCAATGATCGCGATACCAAGAAGGGATTTGAAAAGTCTGTTCGGGGTAGATCAAGGTCATAGGAAAGCTGACTATTTTGAATGCAGCATCATTTTGTCCCGACGCAATAACCATACTTAATAAGAACATTATCGTCCAACAGCCGCAGTCTACCATTGGCAATTAGACGAGGTATTAACCCACTACTATTCGGTTAGTCGTTCGGGCTTGGCGAAGCCCATTCACCTTTCGACAGGCGCAGGGCGAACCCGCTTAACCGAACAGCATTGAGGTATTAACCCCCATTTCACTTCACCCTTGAACATCCGGGATGTGGCGAGATGGGTATTTCCCAGCACCGGGGGGTAGTAGTTCCGCCCCGGTATTGCGGTAATCGCCAGGTGGTGAGCGATGAACTGATTGCGGAACCTAGACCGCGCACTGTATTGGCGCCGAATCGCACTATTACCGGGCGTTTTACCCCCGGCAATGGACGGGCATTCAATACTCTGGAATCCAAAACCATCCATACGAAAGACAAAGTTCGCTAATGCTTTCGTGGTCCGCACAGGTGGTATGATCTTTGCGTCAGGCCAAATATTTGTGTCGTACTGGTCTTTCGTAGTGCAGGCGCGATATGTAATTGACTCTAACGCGAAGAGGGGAAATATCAATGAATGCAATTAAATTTGGTCATCTAGTCACACTGGCTCATACGCTTTGGGCAACCGCGTTGTTTTGTTCGATCGACGCACACGCTGAGGACGTCATCAAGATCGGCATTCCCGTTGGCCTAAGCGGTGCGAATAGCGTAGTGGCGCCCTCCGTGGTTCAATCGGCGGAGTTGGCGGTCGAAGAGATCAACGCCAAAGGCGGCATACTCGGGAAAAAAGTTGTGTTGGAAGTAGCAGATGATGGCAGCGGCGCGGCCGGCGCGCAAAAAGCCTTCGACTCATTGTTATTCCAAAAGAAGGTCGACGTGCTGATCACCATGGAAACCAGCGCGGCGCGCAATGCCGGCTTGCCCATCGTTACGCGCGCGAAGAAACCGTTCATCTACACATCCTTTTACGAAGGCCGTTCGTGCAATAAATATCTCTACGTCAACGCCTGGGTACCTGACCAGCAAGTGGC
>JANMJR010000088.1:0-3045 GCA_031371465.1 Pseudomonadota bacterium | reverse complement strand
CTTGGCGTCAATGATCGTTTCGGCGAACAGGCACGGCCGGTGAAAGTTGATGTATGGGTTCAGATGCTCGCAACAGAACGCGTTGACCAAGGTCGCGAAGCGTTGCGGGATGTGGCTGTAGCCCAAGTGCTTGCGCACGATGGAGCCGTTCTTCGATTCAGCTTGTGCGTTATCGTTACTGTGCCGGGAGCGCGATTTGGTTTGTTCTTCAATGAGCAATTTGTTGAGTAACTTCGCGACGTGGCGGCCGGGTGGCCTAGGGCCATTGATATACTCCGAACCGTTATCGGAATGAAATCCCTTGATGACGAATGGGAAGCCCTCGAGCAGCGTTTCGAGGACGGGGATAAGGAACGCCTCGCTGATTCGCTCGCAAGTAGCGACGCCTTCGTACTGAGTGACGCAATCCACCGTATTGATGTGATAGACGCCTTTGACGCCGTCCCGATCGCCCTGGTGCACGCTGTCCACCCGTAAATAGCCCGGTTGGTTATTCGGGGCGGGTCTTGGTCCAGACCTGGCGATGACGCTCGTACCCGGTGCGTCGGCGCAGGTTGTATAGATGCCCCACCGAAAGGGTCGCCAGGCGCTCGTAATCAACGTCGCCAAAAACATGAAAGGCGCGTTCCATCAGCTTCTTGGTAGCTAAACCCGACAACGTGCCGTGCAAGGAATCGATCTGGGCGAGTAAACGCACATCGGCGTCATTGTATCTGCGCGCGAAGCCCACGCGCGGAGCACGATAACGCTTGATGAGCGGGCGTCGCTCACCGCCGCGTTTAACCAGTCGGGTGAGTTGCTGCCGAGAATAACCGCTGACTCGTTCGAGGAAGCGCAGTACCACGCCCTTGTCCGTTCGCTTCAGGCGGCCATAGCCGAAGCGCCGCACGGTGCGCGCGATGAAGTCGTAGCGTTCGTCGGTCGCCACCGCAAAATCAACCGCCAAAGTCCCCTCCAGAAAAGCCTTTAACTGCGCCAGCGTATGCAACTGTTCGTCACTCATATCAATCACCATGCCTCGCATCATGATCGATCCCGACTACCCTTCAGACTCAAACCCCGTTGGAATCACGCAGCCTCTTCCAATGGCATAGGCGGCTGAAACGGCGCCGTGTTTCCAACGGCATGAGAGGCTGAAATAAGGATTTTGGATCGATCATCCATTTATGGTGATCGATATGAACGTATCAAAGCTCGACACAATCGAGCAAATTAAAGAGTTTTTGGCAGGTACGACCGAGGTTGTATTTTCCAATCCGACCGACGCGGTCGCACTTCGGGCCTTTGTGGCGACGGTGCTGCGGCGATATCGGTACTTTCGGTTGAGCAAAGGGCCGCGCGGCGTACTATTTGCTTATATGCAGCGCTTAACGGGTTACTCACGACAGCACCTATCCAAGCTGATCGCGCAATTTCGGGATACCCAGTCACTCAAGCCGTGCAAGCGGGTCAGCCGAACCAGTTTTGTTCGCCAGTACACAGTGGAGGATATCGCGCTGCTGGCGCAGACCGATAGCTTACACGACACGCTCTCGGGGCCGGCAACCAAAGTGTTGCTGCGCCGCGCCGTCGAGCATTTCGGCGATACGCGTTATTCCCGGCTCGCGCAGATTTCGGTGTCCCACCTGCACAACCTGCGCCGCGGTGAACCTTACCAGAAACAACGTCTGGTCTGGCACCGTACGCGACCGGCGCCGCTGGCCATCGGCATTCGCAAAGCGCCGGCGCCACAGGGCGTGCCCGGTTATATCCGCATCGATACCGTGCATCAGGGCGATTTGGATGGGTTGAAGGGGGTCTACCATATCAACGCCGTCGATATCGTGACTCAGTGGGAACTGGTCGCTTCGGTAGAGCACATCAGTGAAGCCTATCTGCTGCCGGTGATCGCACTGTTGCTTGAAGGCTTCCCGTTCGCTATTCGCGGCTTTCATTCCGATTCGGGCTCGGAGTACGTCAATCATAAAACTGCTGAGTTGCTGGAGAAACTACGCGTGGAATTCACCAAGTCACGGCCGCGCCAAACGAATGACAACGCACTGGCGGAATGCAAGAACGGCGCGGTGATCCGCAAGGCCATGGGCTACAGCCATATCCCACAAAAATATGCGACGGCCATCAACGATTTCTACGTCGATACGCTGAATCCTTACCTCAACTTTCATGGCCCTAGGCCACCCAGTCGACCTTGCTACTTCGCGGCCGACACCATCGACTCGAAAGGAAAGATTCGAAAAACCTATCCACACGACCAAATCATGACGCCTTGGGAACGACTGAAAACCATCCCAGCGTACGAGAATTACCTCAAGCCCGGCATCACTTCGCAATCACTTGAACACGACGCTAATGCCTTAAGCGATAATGACGCTGCAAGCAAAGTACAACAAGCTCGAAAACGACTGTTCCAATCCATTAACCGTCGATCCAAATCCGCCGCATGACCTCCATCATTTCAGCCTCTTCTTACGATTGGAAAATACTTGTGTGCGGATGGTCTGGCCAGGCGCCGCGCCGCGTTTGCCGTTTCGCCCATGCCCTGCCACGACCCAATTTCCAGGGGCTGGCCTAAGGCCATGCGCCTTCTGGCGATGGTCTCCAGCGATGCTCGCAGGATAGTTGACTCGCGCGCTGCCGAAGGAGTAGCGTAGGACTCTGCAATATTTGCACAATTAATACCGAGGTCGCGCCATGTCGGATATCGCCGTTTCATCGCAAGCCACTAACCGCGCCAATGACATGGCCCGTGCGGTGGCGGATCTGATTGCCTATGGTTCCGTCGAAATGAGCGCCCATCGGCCGCAGGATGCCCGTGAGATCGCGGCGCTGCTGCCGGTCGGGACGCGGGTTTATGTCAACCACTTACCGCGTCATACCCTGGCCGATTCGCTTGCCGCGCTCAAAGCAGTGCGCGAGGTCGGCCTGGAGCCGGTGCCGCATATGGCGGCGCGCCGTATCGCCTCGCGCGACGAGGCAAAATCATTTCTCAAGCGCGCGGTGAAAGAGGCCGGCGTGCGCGAAGTGCTGTTGATCGGCGGCGATGAG
>JANMJR010000079.1:0-12865 GCA_031371465.1 Pseudomonadota bacterium | reverse complement strand
GGCCATCTCCGCTTCCGGCTGCTCCAAGAACGGGCGCAGCGCGGTGTGGTAGATGATGAAGTTCATGCCGGGCCAATCTTTTGCCACCTTCGCCACATCCCAAGGCGTGTTGTACTGCCAAACGTCTTTCCAGGATTTTTCATAGTCGATCGGCAGCAAGCCTTTGTGGATGCAGATGTTACGAATACCGGACTTCTGCATCTTTTCATACACCGGATACATCAACTTCTCGTCGTCCAGGCGCCATTGCGAACCCTTGCTGGTCGGTGACAACGGATCGCCCACGGTGTACCCTTTCCAGCCGTCGGGCTTCAATTCGGCGATGCCGCGCTCGACTTCTTCCACCCAATTCGGATAGTTCGGCGTGAACACGAAATGCGACAACATGCGGCGCGTGCCGGCCATACGATTGACGGTATTACGCGCGCCGGCTATTTGATCGTTCGATAGGAAGTTCCAGGTTGGATCGTCGAACGGGGCGCCGGAGAGCAACGATACCTTGGTGTCGCTGTCCATGAAGATTTCTTTCATGTAGTTCTGGAATTTGTAACGCGCTAACGTCAAAGGAACGCCCCCTTTGGTCGCGTCGATCATTGCCGGGTTCCAGTTCTTCGAGGCATAGTCGCCCAAACCGAGCAAGCCTTCTTTGTCGAAATCATCGCGCACGAAATGGGTTTGATCGTCGATGATGAACTGCTTCGATAGTTTCTTTGCACGCTCATCGGACAAATCTTTATCCGCGGCTTCGGCTTCCGTCACGTCCCAAATCGGGCCGAAAACCTTGTTCATGGCAAGAAACGCCGCGGCCATCCCGGCGGAAGTGGCCAAGAACTTACGCCGATCCATGCCCATTTTGCGCCCGTACTTATCGGCATATTCGCCGATTAGGCCCTCGACCTGTTTTTGCTTTTGCGTTTGCGGCATTGGCCGGTATTCGCCGTTGGAAATAATCTGCGTCGGGATAGGCGAACGCGCTGCCCCACCTTCCGCCCCCATCACACGCGACATTTCCTCGTCGCTCATATGAACACCTTTAGTACGCTCCTTGTTTCCGTCACTCATGATTTCCTCCTCAAGAAAGTTAGTGAAATCGACTCCAGAGCGAACCGCATAGCGAAGATAAAGGTTCTGCGCTGGTTTAACCTATAGCAAGGTTAAGGGTTTGTTATACGCCCGCCCTAAAGCGGTGTCAACGCCGCTAAGAAGCAGCCCGATAAGCTCGGATTGCGCGGACTTCCGCGCGCAATTTTGTGCTGAGCCAACACCCAATTTTTTGCTGCCGCGACCGCTGTCGCAGATGCTGAACCACCCTCACCCACCCATCGGCGGTGCTGAGTAAAATGGCTAACCGACCGTGGGCGGCACCCACTGATTGCACCATCCGTCCGGACTCACTTCCCCCTCGATAATCGCGCATTGGCCAGCGCCTAAGTACAGCATGCATTTGGCGCAACTGCGGCCATCAACGGGACTAGCCTGATACTTGAATTTTTCGCGCGGGCGTTTCTTTAGGCCGGAAGGCGGTTTCATTCTGCCCTCCTCGGCGCCGACTGGGGACGTGATCGCCGCCAGCGCCAGCGTCGTAGTCAACCAGGATCGCCTGGTTCGGTTAATCTGATCGCCATCTGACATGATTGCCTCCCGCGCTTTGCGCGCTCAATGGTTTTCTCGGTGTTGTCCAGGATTCAATTATACGGTTGTGAGCTCGCCAAAGACCCGTCCCGCTACTGCCCTACGTCGCAGTTCATTGCGGTTCTATTCGCGCTGCCTTGACATGCTCACGCCAGCGTTCACCCTCTTTGATAATGAACGCGCGATATTCGCCGGGCATTTGTCGAACGAACGCAAGCCCGGTGCTTTCGAGCGGCTCCCGGACTTTCGGCTCTGCTTGAGCATCGTGTATCGCCTGTTGCACTTTTGCAATCACCTCCGCGGGGACACCCCGCGGCGCGGAAATACCGATGAAAAAGCTCACCTCATAGCCGGGATAGCTCTCGCTCACGGTGGGAACGCCCGGCCAATGGGGGTTTCGTTTCGCCTCGGTGATTGCAATGGCTTTGAGTTGGCCACCCGCGACTTGCGCCGTGCCGGTCATATAGTTGAAAAAGGCGCACTGGATATAACCGCCGATCAAGTCGCTGATGACATTCCCGCTGGCCTTATAGGCCACGCCGTCAATGGGAATTTTCGCGCTCGTTTTCAATAATTCACCGGGCACTTGCGAACTCGTGTCGGCGTGACCAAAGAATACTTTCCCGGGATTCGCCCTGGCATAGTTCGCCAATTCCGGAAGCGTTTTGAATGGGCTTTGCGCCGGCGCCAGCAAGACCGATCCGCCCACGCCGATCAGCGCGATGTGGTCGAAATCCGCGATCGAGTCATAAGGTAATTTTTTGATCAAATACGCCGCTGCCGCGTGGGTGGAATTAGTGCTAATCCCCAACGTATAGCCGTCCGCCGCTGCATTCTTTAGTGCCTCAGTGGCAATCACACCTTGGGCGCCCGGACGATTGTCGATGATGACCGGCTGCTTCCAACGCGTCTGCAAATAGCTGCCGAGCCTTCGGGCAACGATGTCGCTGCCACTGCCGGGGCCGAATGGGACGATGATCCGGACGGGCTGGCTAGGATAGCTTTGCGCAAACGCCGACACCGTCGCACTCAACAGTACCGCAATTCCCAGCCATCCTAATGGTTTCATGGCGCGCCTAGCCGATGCTGTGTTCCAGCGTTCCGATTTGTGAGATTTCGATCCGCACGCGGTCACCGGGTTTAAGCCAAATGGGTGGATCGCGAAAAGCGCCGCTGCCCGCCGGGGTGCCGGTCGCGATCACGTCGCCCGGCTCAAGTGTCATGAATTGGCTCAGGTACTCGATAATATGCGCAACCGGAAACAACATATCGGCGGTGTTTCCCTTTTGCATCGGCACGTTGTTGACAAAGCTCTTGAGGTCCAGCGCCTGGGGATCGGAAATTTCATCCGCGGTGACGAGCCACGGCCCCATCGGACAGAAGCCATCCATGCTTTTGGCGAACGTGGTCTGCGGCGGCGACACATCAAACTGGAACTCGCGCGCACTGAGGTCATTGAGCGCCGTGTAACCCGCAACCATTTCCAGGGCCCGCTCTCGCGGCGCCTGGGAGGCGAAACCGCCGATCACCACCGCCAGCTCCGCTTCGAAATCCAGTTTGTTAATGGCCACCGGCCGTTGCACCACGGCGCCCGGTCCCACCACACTCGACGAGAGCTTGGCAATAATGCGCGGCCGCTCGAACGGCTGAGCGCCGGTTTCTTTCGCGTGGTCGGCATAGTTGCGCCCGATCGCGACAATTTTTCCGGGCCGCGGAATCGGCGCCAGCAGTGTAACCTCACGCCACAACGGCAGGCGCTCGAGTCCGCCGGCTGTTGTGGCGTCGTCGACATACCGCCGAATAGCGGCTATGCCCGCCGCGCCGGCGTAGAGCAAGCGCAACATGCCGCTATTAGGGGAGGTCAGGCCGCGCTCGGCGATCGACGCCGGCAGCGAAAGCCCGGCAATCGCCTGCGTCAGATCGATCACGCGCTCGTCGGCGATGGCGCCGGTGCGCGTTTCGCCGCGCTGATCGCGGAAGGAGATCAGACGCATGCGTTAAGGGTGTACCGGAGAAAATCGCGTCGCCATCACCTGGCAACGCTTAATAAGACGATGTTCGTTCGGACCATAGTCCGCGACCGCCTGATGGATGGTTCGCAAGTTGTCCCACACCAGCACGTCACCGACTTGCCAGTGAAAAACATAGCGATACTTATCCTGGGTCTGGTGGGCGAACAGGAATTCCAGCAACCGATCGCTTTCGTCTTCGGGCAATTCGTTGATGCGAATGGCATAGCCCGGATTGGCATACAGCGCTTTTCGTCCCGAGATCGGATGGGTCAGCACCAGGGGATGAGATACCGGCGGCTTGGTCTCGCGCTGGATTTCTGAAAGTGGCGGCCGGGTGTTACCGGGCCGTCTGCGCATCATTTCCCAAAACTTGTTGAAATCGTGCAGCGCGGTTTTTCCCTCCAGTTGCTGTTTGATGTCGGCGGATAAGCCATCGTAGGCTGCGCACATATCGCAAAACTCGGTCGCCCCCAGCGGCTGACCGTCGCGCTGTGGCACCTTGATCCCGTACAACACATTGGCAAACGCGATCACTTTGCTGTAGGACATGTCGGAGTGCCAACTCTGGCCCGCGTCGCCAAGTCCGATGGGCTTGCCGTCTTCGACGATGTTGGAGAGGATCATCACCTCCGGATGACCCGGCTCCTGAAACGCGCCAATGACATTGATCTCCAGCTCGCCCAGGTGCGCGCTGAAATTTTTCAGATCCGCGGCAGACAATGTTTGCCGTGGAAAACGAACCACACCGTAACGCCCAAGGGCTTGCACCACGGTCTGGATTTTTGCCTCAGACAGATCGGCCAGATCAAGCCCCTCTAGCGTCGCGCCGATTGTTTCACCGCTTGGAATGACTTGCACTTGCATTACTCCTTCCCCCCAACGCAATGTTTTCGCTGAAGCCGCTTATGTCGACCGATTGCGGCGCGTTGATTATGCTAACGCGCCACACGGCAAACACGCAATTGGCCGTGTGTGAATGCTGCAGTGTATTTTATTTTTAACACAAAGTGATGCAGCCGGCGAATGATTGAAGAACCACCGGCGCCGAATACGGCGATAAGGCATCGCCAGGAGCCGCGCTGTGCTTGGCTTGCAGCCATGGCATTACCACAAGCCAATCAAGACGCGGCGTTTCAGGCAGTGTTATTCAGAAAATATAGGCCGCAACGCAACGTATAGCTTGCGAAAACGCTCGAAACGCGACTGCAGCGCATCCGCCAAATCCGCCTGCGGTTCGATGCGGTCGATGATCGGCGGCGCTACGCAAATGGCGGCGACATCGGTGGTGGGATTGCTCGCCATCATCGCCAATCGCGCCGCACCCAGGGCCGCGCCGAGATCGCCACCGCTGTGGCGCAGCAACGGTAACTGCAGCGCGCTGGCCACTAAACCCGCCCAGTAGCGGCTCTTACTTCCACCGCCCACCAGCGAGGCCACCGCCACATTCGTACCGGCGGCTTGCAAGGCGCGATAGCCGTCCCGCAGCGCAAAAGCCACGCCCTCGATCACCGCATAGCCTAAGGCCGCGCGGCCGGCGCCATGGCTGAGTCCGTACCACACGCCCTTGGCATTCGCATCGTTGTGGGGCGTGCGTTCCCCGGAAAGGTAGGGCAAAAAAATCGGCGCGTGGGCGAATTCTTTTGCATCGGCGGCTTCAATCTCGTTGAGTAGCGTTGCTTCGTCTACCGCGTTTGTCACTTGCGTCGCCCAACGCAAACAACTGGCAGCCGAAAGTATCACCGCCATTTGATGCCATTTCCCCGGCAAGGCGTGACAGAAAGTATGCACGCCTTGCTCTGGGTTGGGTCGGTAAGTATCGTTCGCGACAAAAAATACACCTGAGGTGCCGAGCGAAATAAATGCCTGACCATCGGCGATGGCGCCCATGCCGATGGCGCTCGCGGCATTGTCCCCCGCGCCCCCGGCGATCACCACCCCCGCGCCCATGCCCCAGGCACGGGCGCGGTCGGACCGAAGCACAGCGCTGGGCGCACAACCTTCGACCAGCTTCGGCATGTGCGCGCGGCTCAAGCCACTCGCGGCTAACATGGCATCGGACCAATCGCGTTGCCCTACATCAAGCCACAGCGTGCCCGCCGCGTCGGACAGGTCCGAGACGTGATCGCCGCTGAGCATGAAGCGCAGATAATCTTTCGGCAATAATACTTTCGCGGTGCGGCGAAAAATCTCGGACTCGTGTTGTGCGACCCACAAAAGTTTGGGCGCCGTGAACCCAGGCATCGCGAGGTTGCCGGTGATTTGCCGCGACGCCGGAACGGATTTTTCCAGCTCCGCACACTGCGCACCAGAGCGCACGTCATTCCACAAAATCGCCGGACGCAACACTCGATTTTGTTCGTCCAACAACACCGCGCCATGCATCTGGCCCGCTAGACCGATTCCCTTGACGGCCGCCAACGCGCTGCCATGCGTTTGCTTAAGCCGCACCATAGCGCGCTCGACGGCAGACCACCAATCTGCGGGATTCTGCTCGCACCACAGCGGCCGTGGGCGCGACAGGGTCAACGGCTCGCTCGCGCTGGCAATCACGCGCTGGCTATCGTCGAGCAGCAAACACTTCACCTCCGAGGTGCCGAGGTCGATACCGAGATACATATTCCGCGCGGCCCTTAGTTGACCGTGGAAGTGGAGCCGAAGCGGTTGTTCGCCTGCTGGCGAAACGCCGACGGCGTCATGCCTTTGATTTCGAGAAAGCGCCGATTGAAATTGGCGATATTGTTAAACCCCACGTCGTAACAAATGCGCGAAACAAAACGATCCGATTCCATCAACAGTTGGCAAGCGCGGTTGATACGAACGCGATGCACAAATGCGGTAAAGGTGTTGCCGGTCGCGCGGCGGAAAAAGCGCGAGAAATGGCTTTCGCTCATGCCCAATTCATTGGCAAAGTCGCCGGCGGAAAACGGTTGCGCAACGTCGGCTGTGATACGACTGACCACGACGTTAATCGATTCCAATTGCGCATCGTCGTTAACGCCTTGCATTTGCACGTTCGACAGCAAACGATAGTCGGTGCAAGCGGCGAGGTCGGCCAAGAAATCGCAAAAGGCACTGAAGCGCTGCATGCCATGGGCGTGCTTCACGCGGCGCCAATGTTGCTGCGCGCGTTCGGATAAACCGAAAAATTCGATGCCGTGACGCGCGCGCTCCAGCAGCGGCAGCACCTCCTTCATTTCATGAATATTCTCGGCTGCGCGCAGCAGCGGCTCGTGGCGAAACTGAATCACTAAATCTCGTTCTGGCACGCCGCCCTTCGGCAAATCGAGGGAGATCCAGTTGTGCGGCAGCCGCGGGCCGCATAACACCAAATGGCCCGGCTGAAACGGACCGATCCAATCGCCGACGAACGCCTTGCCCGATGTCGCGACGATCAGGTGCAATTCGTATTCATCGTGAAAATGCCAGCGCGCCAACGGCGTCGGAAAACCGTGGGCCAGGCAACGCACCAGCCCGGTTTCCTCCGGTGGCTCGTAGCCCAGCGCAGGCGAGCGCGTGAAATCGCGCTCCAGTTCGGGCTGACGTTGCCTTGGGACACTATGCTCGCGGGGCTTGGGCATAAACTAAGGAAGCTCTGAATAAGTTCGAGTTCTAAGTGAGGCAAGGCGCGAACAAAAAATATCGACGCGGCATATATAATGATATGTTAAGGAGGTATTTTTTGTGAGCAACGCGGCATCACGACGAAATCGGACTTATTCAGAACTTCCCTAACTCATCACGCTACCGCCATCCACATTCAACGTCTGCGCGGTGATATACGAGGCCTCGGCGCTCGCCAAGAAAACCGCCACGCCGGCGATATCCTCCGGCGCGCCCATATAACCCAACGGCACGGCCTTGCCAACGGCGATCTTTTTCTCGCCGATTTTTAGACCTTCATAACGCGCGAACAGCGCATCGACGTGTTGCCACATCGGCGTGTCGACCACGCCGGGCGCAATGGCGTTGACGCGAATCTTGTGCGGCGCCATGGCCAGCGCCGCGCTTTGCGTGTAGCTGATGACCGCCGCTTTGGTGGCGCAATAGTGCGACACCAACGCTTCGCCGCGGCGTCCGGCCTGCGAGGCAAGATTGATGACCGCGCCGTGAATTTTATCCGCGACCATTTGTTTCAGCACCGCCTGCATGACGAAGAACATGCCTTTGACATTCACCGCGAACAATTTATCGTACATGGCTTCATCGCTTTCCAACAGCGGCGCCATGTCGAACAGCGCGGCGTTGTTGTAGAGGATTTCGATGGCGCCGAATTGCTTGCGCGCGCTTTCGCTCAGCCGGTCGATGTCGGCGCGCTGGGTGACATCGGCGGCAAGGTACTGCAAACGATCGCCAAACTGCAATGCCAGCGACTGCACGCCATCGGACGGGTGCGCGGCGAGATCCACCACGCTACAACGCGCGCCCTCGCGCAAATAGGCCGCCGCGACCGCGAGACCGATACCACCGCCGGCGCCGGTCAACAACGCATGACGATCCTGCAAACGACCCTTCATTTACGATGCTCCTCAATAAACTTTGTCACACGCGCCTGGGCGACGCGTAGCGCCGCGATCAGCCGTGCATCGCCTGCTTGCGGTCCCCACAATACCGGGTCGCTGCAAAATGCAGCCACCGGGTCGGATGCTGCGCAAATCCGGTGGGCTACGACTTCATCCATACCCTGGTCTTGATATGTGTAGGGAATTTCCCCCACGTGCCAGCGTTGCAAAAATGCCAGAAACAAAGCGGGCAACATCGCCACACTCGCGATGGATTGATTCTTGGCGAGACGTTCCCGAATGGTCTGCGCGATGAAGCCGGGAATCTTGGAAAACGCGTCCATCGCGACACGTTGATTGGTGTCGCGAATCGCCGGATTGCCGAAGCGCTGCAACACCACGTCGCGATACTCGGCGAGATCGATCGGGCTGGGCGTGAGGCACGGGATCGCATCGTCGCTCACATAGTCGTAAGCGAATTGCCGAATGACATCGTCGTGCGTACCTTCGTGAATGAACTGATAGCCGACCAAGGTGCCGGCCCAGGCGATGCAACTGTGACTGGCATTGAGGATGCGAATCTTCGCTTCCTCAAACGGCGCGACCGATTCGACCATCTGCACGCCGACTTTTTCCCACGCCGGACGGCCATTGCAAAAATTTTCTTCGATCACCCACTGAATAAAACTTTCCGCCATCAGCGCCGCAAAGTCGTCCACACCGGTTGCCGCTTTAACACGCTCGCGAACTTCCGGCGCGGGCCGTGGCGTAATGCGATCGACCATGGCATTCGGGCTGGTGGTGTTCGATTGCACCCACGCGAGCAATGGTTGATCACCGACCAGCTCAATGAACTGCAACAAGCCACTGCGAAATCGCTCGCCGCTGTGGCGCAAATTATCGCAGTTGAGCAACGTCACCTTGCCGGCATCAGCCGCCCTGCGCGCGCGCAAGATCGCAACGAGCGCGCCATAGATCGTTTGCCCCGGCTCAGCGCGCCGCGCCCGTTCCAAGTCGCTCGTCAGATCGGCAAAATTAAGATCCAAGCGATTCTTCGCATCGACGTAGTAACCCGCCTCGGTGACGGTGAATGAAATAATGCGCGTGTTCGCCGCGGCGCCGAGCGCAATAAGCCCGGCCAATGAGGGCTCATAGGCAATCACCGGGCAAATCGAACGGATGCGCTGGTAGCGGCGCGCCCCGGCGGGGGTGACCGTTTCCAGCGTGTATTGGCCGCCTTGCTGTTGTAGCGCCGCGATGGTCTCGACCATGTCGGGGCGCAGATTGCCCCCCGCCAATGACCAATGGGTTTCGCCGGAATCGATTAGGTTCTGCAAATAAACCGCTTGGTGTGCGCGGTGAAACGATCCCAGGCCCAGGTGCAGCATGGTTAGACCGTCGGTGGTCAAAGTCATTTATAGTGCTCAGGAGCAGTCATTTAGAAACAGCGACGACGTTGCCGTCGCCACTAAAAATATGTAAGAAACGTGGGTCGAACTCGATGCCGACCGCATCCCCCAAAATCAGCGATGTACGTTCGTTCTGCCGCGCGACTAAGGAAACGCCGAGGGCCTCGACATAAATCAAGGTATCGGCGCCCAATGCTTCGATCAGTTCGACGCGGCCCGGCACGGCGCTGGCGCTTGCAGGCACGACCCGCACCCCTTCCGGCCTCACACCGAGAAATCCCTCGGCCGGAACGGAAATATTCGTTAGGGTTGTGTTGGACGCGATCGCTTTGGCAGGAACCATATTCATCGACGGTGTACCAATAAACTGCGCGACGAATTGATTGGCTGGCCGGTCGTAAAGTTCTAGCGGCGATCCCACTTGTTCGATCGCGCCGTCGCGCAGCACCACGACGCGGTCCGCCAAGGTCATGGCTTCGACCTGATCGTGGGTCACGTAAATCGTTGTGGCGCCCAGTTCTCGATGCAGCTTATGGATTTCCACGCGAGTTTGCCCGCGCAGCGCCGCGTCCAAATTCGATAGCGGTTCGTCGAATAAAAACACTTTCGGCGCCCGCACGATGGCGCGGCCAATTGCGACACGCTGGCGCTGGCCGCCGGAGAGCGCGCGCGGCGTGCGCTCAAGATAGGGCTCAAGATTGAGAATTTTTGCGGCGCGCTCGACCTTGTCGCGGATCACCGCTTTATCGACACCGGCCAGCTTGAGCGCGAACGACATGTTGTCGAACACACTCATGTGGGGATACAACGCGTAACTTTGAAACACCATGGCGAGATCGCGCTTAGCCGACGTCAGTTTGGTTATGTCCTTGCCGTCGAGGTGAATGGCGCCGCTGTCGACATTTTCCAGGCCGGCAATCAGTCGCAGCAACGTGGATTTTCCGCAACCCGACGGTCCGACAAAAACGATGAACTCGCCTTTTTCGATAGTCAGATCGAGTCCTTTGATCGCGCGGTGTTGGCCGAAAGATTTTTCCACGCATTGTAATTTTAGGAATGACATGAAGGTTCCTTACTTCACCGCGCCGAACGTTAAGCCCTGCACCAGTTGTTTTTGGCTAAACCAGCCGAATACGACAATCGGCCCGATCGCCAACAACGATGCGGCCGACAACTTCGCCCAAAATAATCCTTCGGGACTGGAGTACGAGGCGATCAATGCAGCTAAGGTGCCGGCCTTGGCGGCGCTTAGATTCAACGACCAAAACGCCTCATTCCAACTCAACACCAGACACAGTAAGGCAGTCGAGGCGAAACCACCGATCGACAGCGGCAGCACCACACTGCGAAATTCGCTCCAGACATTGGCGCCGTCCATCTGCGCCGCTTCGAGGATTTCCTTGGGGATATCTTTGAAGCCGGAATACAGCATCCACACCATGATGGGCAGATTGGACAACGTGAAAACGATAATGAGCACCGTCAACGAATCGAGCAACCCCGCGCTTTGCGCCAGCACATACACCGGCAGTAGCGCGCCGACGGCGGGCATCATTTTGGTGGAGAGCATCCACATCAAAATATCGCGCGTCCGCCGGGTTTTGAAGAACGCCATGGAATAGGCGGCGGGCGCCGCGATCAACAGCCCGAGCAAGGTCGAGATCACGCTGGTGATGAGTGAATTTTTGGCGTACTGCAGGTAATCGCTGCGCTCTTGAACTAGGGAAAAATTTTCCAAGGTCGGCGAAAAAATAAATAACGGCGGCACGCTGATCGCTTGCAGCTCGGTCTTGAACGCCGTCAACACCAGCCAGCCGAGTGGAAAAAATACCAGCAGCGCCGCAGCCCAGGCGGCGATCGTACGAATGATGAGCGGGAATTTTTCGTGCATGGTTTTCGTCAGTCGAGGTTCTTGCCGATCATGCGGATCAAAAAAATCGCTGCAATATTAGCCAATACCACCGCGAACAGCGCGCCGGCGGACGCGACACCGACATCGAAATTCATTAACGCTTGTTTGAAAATTAAGAACGCGACGTTGGTGCTGTCGTTACCGGGACCACCGCCGGTGGTGGTAAAAATCTCGGCGAACACGCTCATTAAAAAAATCATTTCGATCATCACCACCACGGCAATGGCGCGTCCCAAGTGCGGCAGCACCAAGTAAAAAAAACGCTGCAACGGGCCAGCGCCGTCCATGCGCGCGGCTTCCATTTGTTCACGATCGAGCGATTGCAACGAGGTAATAAAAATCAGACAGGCAAACGGCAACCATTGCCACGCCACCATCACAATGACGGAAAACAGCGGGTGATAGGTGAGCCAATCAACCGGCTCTTGGCCGAAAAATATCGACACCTGGGCCAGCACGCCGTAGATCGGATTCATCATCATATGCTTCCACAGCAGCGCGTTCACGGTGGCCATCACAAAGAATGGTGAGATGAGCAGCACACGTACGACGCCGCGACCGGGAAACGGCTCGTTAACCAGCAGCGCCAACGCGACGCCGAACACCACGGTAATCGCAATCACGCTGCCGAGCAGCACCAAGGTGTTAACAACGGCGGGCCAGAAATCAGGATCCGTGACGAAGTACTCAATGTTTTCTAACCCGATGAATGCGTGCTCACCCGGCTGCATCAAGTTGTAGCTCACCACGGAGAAATAAATCGTCATCACCAGCGGGACGATCATCCACACGAATAGTGTGACGACGGCTGGTGCGAGTAGCACGCGAGGTAGGACGCGGCTCATGGTCTGAAAAATTAGCGCGTTAGAGGATCAGGACTCGACTTCAAGCGAATTCCCCACGTCCATGCTATGCATCGTCGCCGATGCGTAACTCAATCGTAATAAAGCGACTGTTGAATCTCTTAGAAATAAATGACGGTTTCTTTAATCGCCAGCACCCACCCTCACCCCAACCCTCTCCCGCTCGCGCGGGAGAGGGGGTGTCCCCTCGCCCCGTTTGCGGGGAGAGGGTCAGGGTGAGGGGCGAGCCGTCATTCATTTATACGATCGTCAAAAGGGCGCGAGGGTTCGTTCGACAGCTATTTATTTGTAATACTTCGCCTTGCGCATTTCGCGATCGGCGGCTTTTTGTGAGGCTTTTAATGCCGCGTCGATCGAGGTTTTGCCCGCCAGCGCCGCACTCATTTGCTGGCCCACGGCGATACCAATGGCTTGAAACTCAGGAATCGCAGCGAACTGCACGCCAACGTACGGCGATTTCGGCAACGTAGAATCGTTCGGATTCGCCGTATCGATCGCTTTCTTTTCCGCATCGGCAAAGCGCGCCGCCTTCAAGAAT
>JANMJR010000061.1:0-3659 GCA_031371465.1 Pseudomonadota bacterium | reverse complement strand
AGCGCCATCTTTATGGCCAGAGAAGTCGCTTGGCTTGAGCGTCTTTCCTCTTAGATTAGAAGCGACGAACCCACACGGATGTCGCACGAGATGGATAAATGCCGCATTGGGAAGCGCGCGCGCCAGCACACCCAGCCGCGTGACTGACTCGATCGATTTCCACACCACCGGCGACTGGGTCAGCGCAGCGAAATTGATAAATTCCTGGACGCGAAAATCGTCAAACAACCTCGCGCCGATACCCGACGCAGCGACCGAGCCACGCTTCAGCATATGTTGAATCGGTGTGTAATAAATTTTGGGGAATACCGGCGTTTTACCTGCCACTCGCGCCGAGCGTGAGCTTAGCAATGAAGCGACAAAATCATTGATTGCCGCCGTGTAGTGGCTCGAATTTTCGACATTTGGCGCGTAGGGTATTTCGCTAAGTCGACCGCCGCTGTCTGGCTCGTGACGATAAATAGTGGACGGATGACTATCAAATATTTTTCCGACCCATGTTGTGCCGGAGCGCGGCATCCCGACGACAGCAATCAGTTGCTTAGGGGAATTGGAAGGATAGGATTTCATAGTTTTATCTCTTCGGACGTTCTATGTGGAAACTACTGTCGCAGCATCGCTGACCGCGTTAGGCGTAGGCGAATCCCAGCGATCGCCAACGAGGCAACGTTTTTGTTCGAGTACACGCAAGATACTGTCTGCCGCTTCAAGCGGTGTACAAGTCGCGCTATCGATCGTCAGTTCCGGATGCTCCGGAACTTCATAGGGATCATTGATGCCGGTAAACTCTTTGATGACGCCAGCACGCGCTTTGGCGTACAACCCTTTTCGGTCGCGGGCCTCGCACAACCCAAGCGGGGTCGAAACGTAGACCTCAATAAACCAGCCATGCGCTTCAACCATCTCACGGACTTTGCGGCGCGACGTGGTGTAGGGGGCTATTGGCGCGCAGATAGCGACGCCGCCATGCTTGGTAATTTCGCTTGCGACAAAACCTATGCGCAGAATATTCAAGTCGCGATGGGCGCGCGAGAAACCTAATTCACTCGACAAATTTTTACGCACGATATCCCCATCAAGTAGGGTCACAGAACGGCTGCCAGCAGCCATAAGCCGGGCTAACAATGCTTTTGCGATGGTGGACTTTCCGGCCCCGGACAATCCGGTAAAGAAAATCGTCACCCCTTGCTTCTTGTTTGCTGGATGCGCCCGCCGCAGTTCTCCTACAACTTCTGGGTACGTTAACCACGATGGAATGGGAAGTTGATCCTTAACGCAGCGCCGTAATTCAGAACCAGAAACGCTCAAAATGATTTGACCCGGTTCAAGTTCGTCCTGAGGAAGAAACGTATCGAGTTCTTTTACGTAGGACAATTCCTGGAATGGAACCATCTTGATTCCCAACTCGTCTTCGTGCTGCGCGATTGACTTTTGGGCCGCGTACGGTGGATAAAATTGTCCGGTTGGCCCGGCGTGATCCCGGCCGACAATCAAATGCGTGCAACCGTAATTCTTACGGATAATGGCATGCAGTAAGGCCTCGCGCGGGCCCGCCATGCGCATCGCCAGCGGTAGCATCGAAAGGAGCATGTCCGTATCCGCGTTCCTACGCTGAACATGCTCGTAACAGCGCATACGGGTGTAGTGATCGAAATCGTCCGCTTGCGTCTCGCCCACAACGGGATGCAATAGAATGTTTCCGTCCACCGCACGAGCGGCGCGATGGATCAGTTCAACGTGGCCGCGATGCATCGGATTTCGCGTCTGAAACGCAACGACCCGCGACCATCCGCGACGTGCGAGCAAATCGCGAAGCTGCCGAGGGGTATGCCGTAAATGCGGGAAATCAAAATGTTGCGGCATCTCGAGGCCATGTATCGTGCCGCCCAGATAAGTCTTGTGGCTACGCGATAACAAACGCGCTACACCAGAGTGGCCAACATCTTGCGTTTGATAGACCTGGATTGCCTCTTGCTGTAAATCGGGCCGCCAGATATCCTCGACTTCCAATGCGGCCAGCAAAGCACCATCCGCATCCATGAGGCCAATCGCGTCACCGACCGTTAGTTTTTCAGCGAAGTTGTCGACGACATCCAGGGTGATGGGAACGGGCCAAAACGTTCCGTCCTGAAGGCGCATACGTGTTACGACAGTGTCGTAATCGGATCTTTTCAAAAATCCAGAGAGGGGGGAAAATGCCCCACTCATTATCATCTCAAGATCGCACAGTTGGCGCAGCGTCAGAGGCCACAAATCCTTAAGTTTTTTTTGTTTTCGCCAGGCTATTGTCTGATCCGAAGCAACTAAGCGCTCCGTCAAGACACCACCATGAGGCAGATTTAAATCACTCACCCGTCACTCCTACCGCTCAATTAGAAACGCACGTCTCAAATTGAGTGTAGTAAGTGTTTATGACAAACCGATTACGTAAATATGACGGTTTGAAAAGCCGAAAAAAAAGGCAGCCTGAAGCTGCCTTTTTTGCAACGTAAGCGCGGTTACTCTGCTGGAGTGGGTTCTGCGGCCGTGGGTTCGAGCAAGGCTTTCGCACTTAAACGAACGCGACCTTTCTCGTCCGCCTCTAATACTTTCACGCGGACTTTTTGACCTTCCTTCAAAAAGTCTTCGACCTTGTTGACGCGCTCGTTGGCGATTTGCGAAATATGCAGTAAGCCATCTTTACCCGGCAGGATGCTGATGATCGCGCCAAAATCAAGCAGACGCGTGACCGTACCTTCGTAGATCTGCCCCACTTCGACTTCCGCTGTAATTGCTAGGATGCGACGTTTCGCCTCTTCGCCCGCTTCGCCTGAAACACAGGCGATGTTCACGGTGCCATCGTCGGTAATATCGATGGTGGTGCCGGTCTCTTCCGTCAGCGCGCGAATCACTGCGCCGCCCTTGCCAATCACGTCGCGAATCTTCTCGGGATTGATCTTGATGGTGATAATGCGGGGCGCGAAGCTCGACAACTCTTGCTTCGAGTGCGGCAGCGCCTGCTGCATCAAGCCGAGAATATGCAAGCGGCCTTCTTTCGCTTGATCCAGCGCCACCTTCATGATTTCTTTGGTGATGCCGTTTATCTTGATATCCATCTGCAATGCGGTGACACCGGCATCGGTACCGGCCACTTTGAAGTCCATGTCGCCTAGGTGATCTTCGTCGCCCAGAATATCGGTCAACACGGCGAAACGATTACCCTCTTTGATAAGGCCCATGGCAATACCCGCCACGTGATTTTTCATCGGCACGCCGGCATCCATTAGCGCAAGCGATCCACCGCACACGGAAGCCATGGAACTGGAACCATTCGATTCCAAAATCTCCGACACCACACGCAGCGAATAACCGAATTCTTCCTTGGACGGAATCATGGCCAGCAAGCCGCGCTTGGCCAACCGGCCATGACCGATCTCGCGACGCTTGGGCGTACCGACCCGACCGGTTTCGCCGGTGGAAAACGGCGGGAAGTTGTAATGCAGCATGAAGCGATCTTTGTATTCGCCGCCCAAAGCGTCGATGATTTGCTCGTCGCGCGCCGTGCCGAGGGTGACGGTCACCAGCGCTTGGGTTTCACCGCGGGTAAATAGCGCGGACCCATGGGTGCGGGGCAGCACACCGGTGCGAATCGTGATGGGACGCACGGTACGCGTGTTGCG
>JANMJR010000059.1:0-9994 GCA_031371465.1 Pseudomonadota bacterium | reverse complement strand
ACGCCCCGAGTTCCGGCCGCGTTGTGCTTGATGGCCACGAGTTAGCGCAGATGAACGAGGATAGCCGCGCGCTATTTCGCGGCCAGCATGTCGGCTTCGTGTTCCAGTCATTCCAATTGTTGCCGGCCTTAAATTCGTTGGAGAACGTTATGCTGCCGCTTGAGTTGTCCGGCGCATCGGGCGCGCGACAACGCGCCACGCTGCTGCTGCAACGGGTAGGGCTGGGAGCGCGCTTGGAACACTACCCGCGCACCTTATCCGGTGGCGAGCAGCAACGGGTCGCGATTGCGCGCGCCTTCGTCAGCGAGCCGAAACTGCTGTTCGCCGACGAGCCAACCGGCAATCTTGATACCGCGACCGGCGCTTCGATCATCGATTTGTTGTTTTCCTTGAATCGAGAACGGGGAACAACGTTAGTCTTAGTGACCCACGATGCCGCACTCGGTAGCCGTTGTAGCCGTTGGCTGGAAATTTCCGCGGGGCGCTTAACCAGCGATCGCGCGACGCTGGCGACGTGATGAATTTGCTGCGTCTGGCGTTGCGGTTGTTGTGGCGCGAATGGCGTGCCGGCGAGTTTCGTTCCCTGGCTGCGGCACTGGCCATTGCTGTCGCCGGTGTGACGACGGTGAGTTTTTTTTCCGACCGTGTCGTGCGCACCCTCGACCGCGAAGCGAATCAGTTGCTCGGCGCCGATCTAGTCATCATCGCCGACCACAAAATCCGCGACGATTTCGCCTTGCGTGCAACGGCGCAAGGATTGCGCTACGCCTACAACACCCAGTTTCCCAGTATGCTGGTGCGCGGCGAGCAAACCCAGCTCGTCAATGTCAAAGCCGTGACGGATGGCTATCCGCTGCGCGGCAAGATCAAAATCAGTCGATCCGATCCCAACCAAGAAACGGAAGCTTCCGCTATTCCGGAACCGGGCACGCTGTGGCTCGCGCCGCGCTTACTCGATTTACTCGGCGTTAAAGTCGGCGACAAGTTGGAGTTGGGCGCCATGCAGTTCAGCGTCGCCGCAACCATCGCGCAGGAATCGGACAACGCGCTGGATTTCATGAACGTCGCGCCGCGGGTATTGATCAATCAAAGTGATGTCGCGGCGACGGAGTTGCTTGGTGTGGGAAGTCGCGTGTCCTACCGCTTGTCGGTGGCCGGGAGCAATGAGGCGGTGGCGGAGTACCGCCTATGGGCCAAAACAAAACTCGCCGCCGGCGAGCGCATGGAAGGGGTGCGCGACGCGCGACCGGAAGTGCGCGCCATGTTGGAGCGGGCAGGGCGGTTTCTCGGTTTGTGTTCGCTGATGGCGACGATTCTGGCCGCCGTCGCCGCGGCCTTGGCCGCGCGCCGCTTCGCCGTGCGTCAATTGGACCAAGCGGCGATTATACGTTGCCTCGGCGCGACGCAGGCGCGCCTGCTCGGCGTGTATCTGGTGCAGCAACTGTTACTCGGTTGTAGCGCCAGCCTGGTGGGCATCGCCGTGGGTTGGCTGGCGCAATTTGGTTTGGCCAGGCTACTGGATAGTTTCGCCACCCTCACGCTTGATTTACCCGGCATCATGCCTGCCCTTCAAGGGTTGGCGATTGGCCTCATTCTGGTTTTTGGTTTCACTATTCCCATGATTGTGCGGTTGCGCGGCGTGCCGACTTTGCGGGTGATTCGGCGCGAGTTCGGCGCCATCGAACCAGTGAGCGCTGCGACCTATGGCGCGGGCTTGATCGCCTTCGCACTCATACTATTTTGGCGCGCCGGCGACAGCCAACTCGCCGGCTACGTGTTTTTCGGTTTCTTGGCCGGCGTGATTGTCTGCGGCGCAGTTGCGTTTGCGTTGGTCGCACTGGTTGCACGCTTGCGCCAAACGACGCACGGACCATGGCGTTACGGTCTGGCAAACCTCAAGCGACACGCCGTCAACAGCGTGGTGCAAATCATTGCGCTCGGGCTGGGCATCATGGCGCTGCTGGTGCTGACACTGGTGCAAGGCGACCTGCTTGATGCTTGGCGCAACAAATTACCCGCCGACGCGCCGAATCGATTTGTGGTAGGCATTCAATCCAACCAAGCGGAGGAAGTCCGCCGCTTTGTTCGCGAGCGCGGGCTTGCGGATTTCGCGTTGTATCCGATGGTCCGCGGTCGCTTGGTTTCGATTAACGGCAACGCCATTCGCAGCGCCAACTTCACCGATATACGCACCCAGCGATTGGTGGATCGTGAATTCAATCTTTCCTACGCCAAGATGGCCCGCCCGGACAATATCATCGTCGCCGGACGTTGGTGGAACGACGCCCAGCCCAGCGCGCCGGAATTTTCCGTCGAGGAGTGGATCGCTAAGGAACTCAACATTAAGCCTGACGATGTGTTGACCTTTAACGTCGCCGGCGCCCCGGTCAGCGCCCGTGTGAGCAATATCCGCAAAGTCGATTGGGATTCCTTTAAAGTGAATTTCTATGTCATCGCCACGCCCGGTTTGCTGGAATCGATGCCGACCAGTTTTATCACCAGTTTTTACCTCGACGCGACGCAAGAAAAAATCCTCAACGATTTGGTGCGCGCGTTTCCGAATCTGTCGGTGATCGATGTCGCGGCGATCATGACGCGCTTTCGAGCGATGACCGACCAAGTTTCTAAGGCGGTGCAGTTTGTATTTTTGTTCACCGTGTTGGCCGGGCTGATCGTATTGTATGCGGCGATCAGCACCACGCTCGACGAACGGATTTTCGAAAGCGCAATCATGCGTACCGTCGGCGCCAGTCGGCGTCACTTGATCACCGCGCAGTTGGCGGAGTTCAGCGCACTGGGCTTCGCGTCGGGACTGCTGGGTGGTTTAGGCGCGAGCGCACTGGCCTATGCCTTGGGCCGCCACGTACTGCACGTACCGTTTACCTTTAATCCGTCCGTCATCGTGCTCGGCATCGTCGCCGGAACCGTCGGCGTGAGCATCGCTGGCATGCTCGGTATGCGCGGTACGCTTGATCGGCCGCCACTGGACGTTATTCGCGCACTATCGTAATCCAACGAGCGTCGCGCCAGCGGCCGGACCCTGCTTGCCGTTCCAGGCATACTGGCTTGCGAGGCAAACTGGATAAGGATCGCAGAGCATTGCTCGCTAAACCCCCATCCAGCCCGTTGCAGTCACTGGCGCATCTTCCGGCACGCTGGTTTGAGGTTCTCAGTATTGATATGCGGCCGAAACCCGTTTCCAACGCCCACGCGCCGTTGCCCATGAGGCCCAGCGCGATGGACGCGGCGAGCAGAAATACCGGATACTCCCAGCCACCGCCGGCGCTGACGTGAACCCAGCCGTTTGGCCAGTGCGTAATCGCCGCGCCAATCAACACCGGAATGAGCGCCAGTGCAACCCAGCGCGCGTTCCAACCGACGACCAGCGCCACGCCCGCAGCGAGTTCGGCAAACGTCACCGGATAGGCCATCCAGCCGGGAAAGCCGACTTTCGTGAAAAAATCCGCCGCGCCGGCCAGCGTGAAGGTAAAAATCTTCAAGTGCGCGTGGGCAAGATACATCACGCCCAACGCCACGCGCAGCACGGTTGGGGCGTAATCGGCGACGGTATTTGCTCGGGTGAAAGGCATGGCGATGCCCTCCTACGACGCGGTCGGGAGATCGGACCCAAGTGGCAGTCCGGCCTCGATCCAGTCCTGCTTGCCACCTGAATACACCGACACGTTGGTGTAACCCATTTGTGTCAACAGCCTCGCCGCGAGGTGAGAATTTTGGCAGCTGGCGCTGGCGCAATAGGTCACGATTTCCGCGTCTTGGTTTGGCAAGCGGCGCACCGCGAGTTCTCGCACCTGGTCGTGCGGGAGGTGCAGTGCGCCGGGCAAATGGCGCTCACGGTAGTATTTTTCCGGTAATGCCTCAACCAGGATAATCGCGGGATTAGCGGCGATGCGTGCTTGTAGTTCGGTGCGGGTGAGTTGCGTTGTCATATCCAGTTCCTTTGAAGTTAAATAAAAATTGCCGATGCGATAATTGCATCAGAAACTATATTACCAAAAGTTAATTGCAATTGCAACTACTATTTTGTTAGACTAACGTCAGTCAATCAGCGGATAGAAAAATGATGTCGCCCGAAACAGACCCGAAAATACGCGCTTGGGGATTGCTTCTCGCCACCCACACGGCACTGGTCGAGCGAATCGAGCTGGCGCTCGCCAACGCGGATCTGCCGGCGCTGGCCTGGTACGACGTGTTATGGGAGTTGGAGCAAGCGCCCGAGCGAAAATTGCGCATGCACGATCTGGCGCAACGCATCGTTTTATCGCGCAGCAATCTCACCCGGCTTGCGGATCGACTCGAAACGGCCGGCCTATTGCAACGGGAAGCCTGCCCCAACGACAGACGCGGAAATTTTTTGCTGATTACCGATGCCGGGCGCGCAATGCGCAAGAAAATCTGGCCGGTGTACCGCGCTCAGATTGTGGCGCTATTCAGCAATCAGATCGACGATAAACAAGCGACCGTGATGGGGGATGGCTTCGCGTCGATTCTTGGCGCGCTCAATGCCGATGAATAGGCGCAATGTAGCGTAGTGTTGATCCCCCGAAATCCTTATCCTACTTGCATCGCGGACTAGCCCGCCGTGACGGGTTGGCCATCGCCACTGGCCCATGGGCAAACCGCTCAGGCCAATTAGTTCAGCGACGGTAGCCACAACGCGATTTGCGGAAAGCTTAAGACGAGCGCCAATACACTCGCTTGCAATAGGATGAACGGCCAGAGAGAAGCGAAAATTTGATTGAGCGTGATGCCCGCAGGCGCAACGCCTTTCAGATAAAACGCCGCCGGGCCGAACGGCGGCGAGAGATAAGAAATTTGCATGTTCAAACAAAATAGCACGCCAAACCACACCGGGTCGTAGCCGAGCTGCTTCACGATAGGCACGAAGATCGGCATGGTCAGCAAGCAAATACCGACCCAATCCATGATGCAGCCGAGCACGACGAGGATCAGCATCATTATCAAAATAATCGCGATCGGCGGCACGTCGAGACCTGTCATAAGATCACTAATGAATGCGGCGCCGCCGGCGAGATTGTAGACGCCGATCATCGCTGTCGCGCCGAACGACAACCACAACAACATGCCGCATGCGCGCAGGGTCTGCTCCGCCGACTCCCGTATGATCTTCCACTTTAAGTCGCCGCGGATCGCCGATGCGATCAACGTGCCGACCACACCCATGCCCGCCGCTTCAGTCACGGAAGCAATACCCGTGTAGATGGTGCCCAGCACCGAGGCCATGACTAACATCGGCAACAGTAGACCCTTTAGCATGCGTAATTTTTGAACAAGCGGAATCTCGCGTTCTTGTTCCGGCGCCGGCGGGCCGAGCTGCGGATCGAGTTGGCAGCGGATGAAAATGTAAATCATATACACCGCCGAAAGGATCAGGCCGGGAACGATGTTGGCGGTGAAAAGGTCGCCGATGGGAACGTTGACCGTCAAACCATAAATCACCAGAACAATCGACGGCGGAATCATGGTGCCCAGCGAGCCGCCGGCGCAGATAGTGCCGATGGCGAGTTTGGGATCGTAACCCAAGCGCAGCATTTGCGGCAGCGCGATCAGGCCGAGCAACACGATTTCGCCACCGATGATGCCCGTCATGGCGCCCATGATAGTGGCGGCGACCATGGTTTGAATCGCCAAACCACCTGGAAGCCGGCCTGCCCAAACGCGCATCGCGTCGAACAAATCTTTCGCGACGCCGGAGCGTTCCATCAGCGAGGCCATGAGGATGAACATCGGCACCGACACCAGTACGTACTCGTTCATGAAACTGTAGATCCGGCTGGCGATGAGTTGCAATCCGCCTTCGCCGAACAGCCCGAGCGCGAACACCACGGCGATCAGGCCGGTGACGAACGCCAGCGGCAGACCGAGCAGGAGTAGTACGATCATGGAACCGAACATGACCGCTGTCAGCGTGCCGATGTCCATGATTTATTTCAGGCGTTTGAAATCGCCGATGAGCTGCAACAGCGTTTGCAGCGTCATGAACACGGCGACCGTGGCAAAAACAGTTTTGACCATAACGGGAATGGGCCAATTCAGGGCGGTGCCGGATTGCTCCATCAAAGAAATGGAATCGATGGCTTGCTGTACGCTCGCGTAGGTAAGCACGCTGAAAAACACTAGGGTCAACAGCGAAACAAGGGCATTGCTGCGGCTGCGCCAGCGCGGTGAAAAGCGCTCGGCAGCGATACTAATAATAATGTGGCTTCGATGTTGATGGACGTAGGGGCCGCCGAGTAAAAATGCCATGGCACAGAGCATGACGCTCAACTCATGGCTCCAAATGGTCGGCGCGTTGAATAGGTAACGCGACGCGACTTCATAGCCGATCATCGCGACGACGATCAGGAAGAAACTGCATGCGATGGTTCCCATTGCTTTTACTACGGGTTGTAGTTTTTGTTCGAGCAAGTAATATGCCTAGAGTCGACTATGTAAGAATCTGTGGCCCAAGGCCAGATCCTCATTCCCGCGAAGGCGGGAGTCCATAGTGCCGTTGCAAATTGATACGCTAAATGGATTCCCCGAATTCGCGGGAATAACACCGTGGAACATCTTGGGGCTTTAGTCAAGCAAGCCCGCTTTTTTGAGAAATGCGACTTGCGAGTCGTTAACTTTTTTCGCCATCGCGCTACGCGCTGCGTACTCACTCCACACTTCGCGGGCAATGCCGCGGAACTTGCGCCGCTCCTCGGCGCTCCAGGCGATGAGCTCGATGCCGAGAGACTTCGCTTGTTGCGCTACCTTTTCGTCTTCTGCACGACTGCGCGCCACGAGGTGGCGAGAGAATTCTTTTACCGCGGCTTCGAGCAGAATTTTCAGATCATCGGGCAAGGTATTCCATTTCTTAATGTTCATTGCCATCTCCGCCATTCCCATGGAATGAAAACCCGGATAGGTGGGGAACTTGGCCAGCTTGTGATAACCGAGTTCGTGGTTCATCGACAAGGTGCTCCAATCGGACGCATCCACCACGCCGCGCTCCAACGACGTGTAGACCTCGCTGCCGGGAATGTTGACCGGCGCCGCGCCGAGGCGCTTGAAAATATCTTGGCCGATGCCGACCGGCGCGCGGATTTTCAGGCCTTTGAAATCCGCGATACCGCGCAACGGTTTCTTGCTGACCAGCGATTCCTTGCCGTACCAGGTGCCGGCGATGTAGTGAATTTTGAAGCGCTGATAGACTTCACGCGCGAGTTGCAAGCCACCGCCTTGTTCCATCCACTGTGACATCTGCTCCGGTGAGTCGAACGCGCCCTGCGGGTCGGTCAATAGTGCGAGGGCCGGTTCTTTGCCGGCCGCATAGCCGCCGCAACCATACTCCGCGTCGAGCACCCCGCTGGTCACCGCGTCGAGGGCTTCCGCCGGCGCCACCACAGAACCGGCCGGGAGTGGCTCGATAACCAAGCGACCCTGGGACTTCAGCTTTACATCGGCCGCGAATTGTTCAAAGACTTTGAACGGCACCGTACCGGCCTGCCACAATGCCATAATCTTGATTTTGATTGGCGCGGGGTCTGCCGCAAACGCGACGTTTGCCAGAGCCAACAGCGCAATCAGGAACGAAATTGACCTAGTCCGGTTCATGGCTGAGTGGGTTTTATTTTATCGCGGCGCTTTGTCGGCGCCGCGATACAAAACGCGCATCGATTCTTCGTTCGCGGCGGCATGAAAGGCCCGCTCGTTGGCGCCGAAATCCACTTTCGGCCGCGGCTCGGGATCGAAATGATGATAAGTGTCGACGCCGCGCACCAGCATCGCGCTGTCGCGTTTGCCGACGGTCTGATGGATGTAGGTCGGCACGTAGCGGATCGCGTAGCCGATGCGCCGGTCGTTCGACGAATTAGGCGGCGAGCCATGAACCAAGCGCACGTGATGCAGCGACATTTCACCGGCCGCGACGATCACATCGACCGCGTCGCGCGAATTTACATCGACTTGTACTTCTTGGCCCCGGGTGAGGAGGTTATTTTCGGCGAAAGTGTCTTGATGTGGAAGTTGGTCAATCAAATGCGTGGCTGGGATAACCTGCATGCAGCCGTTGCTGACATTGCTGTCGGTGAAACCTATCCAAGCAGTGACCACATCCGGCGCGGAGAGACCCCAGTAAGTCGAATCCTGATGCCAGGAAACGTAGGCGGGGTCATTTGCTTCCTTGGTGAAGAAACTTGAGCTCCATACCAACAGATTCGGCCCGAGGATCGCTTCGATTGCGTCTAGGATCGTCGGGTGACGTACCAGTTCATCGATCCAGGTGAACAGTAAATGGGGTTTGTTGCGCAGCGCCCCGTTGAGCGGTCCACCTTGCGAGTGTTCGAATGCCTCGAGGCGAGTGCGATAGTGTAAAGCCTCGGCTCTTGACAAAACTCGCGTCGGGAAGTGGTACCCACGCTGAGAAAACAATTGAACATCCCGTTGACTCAGGCCGGGCGGGATCGAATCGAGCGCTGCTGTATTCATTCACTCACCATCGATAGTAAATTGGTCACTGAGCGCCATTGTAACGACGCCTGAATAGCCTGTCGATCTGCTCGGCGCGAATAGCGGGAATCCGCACGCGTCGTGGCAATCGATTTGGATGCGCTTTCAGATTTGACCCTACACAGGCAGCACGTTATAGTTCAAAAAACATCAAGGGCGCCCGCTGGCCGGTTTGCGTGGCGCCGGGTCAACTTCACAACGACAAAGACGGAATTTCACTCGCGCCAGTCATTCTCATCGCATACGTCATGTCACCTCATAGTGCCGCCGCCACCCCTCCAATTGGCGACTTCCTACCCGTTACCGGCGTCCCGAATATTGCCAGTAAGTTTTTCGCATCGTTGGTGTTCGTCGCGTTGGCGCTTCTGGCCGAAGCAACCGCCGCTGCCACGATCAAGATCCTATGGTACTCCTATGGTGCACCGACTTCACAGTATCGTCAGCGGGTTTCGCAGCTAGCGCAGAACGCGCCGAACTATCCGCAAAGTGCAGGTTTGCAGTGGGATGTCAGCTTCTTTGGGCCGGGCGATCCGCCGCCAAATTTTTCAACCTATAACGTCCTGGTTATTCAAAGCGGCGAAGCATGGAGTACCGGTGCGGCAATCGGCGATCCAGACCTAATACCGGATTTCTCCGGTATCTTGGCTAATCGTGCAGCCATTGCCGCCGCCCGAGGCGAGCGTACGCTGATAAGCGGCTCGGATGCGGATTTTCACGCTACTCGGGGCGATTCCGGCAATTGCCCGGCATTTTCCGGTTGCGCTCAGTTTGACGGCGCTGCGGGGTACGTCGTCAATGCCGCGAATTGGGCGGGTAGCGGCGCCGGGCTCGGTGTTTTGTCGTTTTACGATGGCGAATTTCCGGGCGCTTTTTGGTGGGCCAATCCTGAATCGTTTCTTAAGGATGAATTAGCCGGCAAGGTTAACAGCCGCGTTCGCGACAATTCGCCCGGAATCTCGGTTGAGGCCGGCAAACTACCGCTGAACTATGGACTCACTTCGACTGGTTTGTCGAATTGGTCAAATTCCTTCCATGCGACATTTGCCGCCGACACGGCGGGTTATCGAGGTATCCAGAATTCGAGTGCCCAGCCGGAGCGCGTGCTAACCCTCGTCAGCGCTAGCTTAGCCACCGCTGCCGCCGGGCCCGCGCCGCTTTTGCAGCTTGCGGCGAGCACTTATAGCGTGGATGAGCGGGGCGCAAGTATCGATGTTCAGGTCACGCGCAGCGGCAATCGCCTTGGTGCGGTCAACGTTAACTACAGTACGCGCGACGGCACGGCGGTTGCTACGGGTGACTATACGCTGACCAGCGGCACATTATCCTTCGCTGACGGTGACACAACCCCTAAGACGATCCGTATTCCCATTACCGATGACCAGGCGAATGAAGGTGCTGAAACGTTTACAGTCGAGCTCTCGAATGCCACCGATAGCGGAAAAATCGGCGCCGTTGGCGCCGCGACGGTCATTATCAA
>JANMJR010000045.1:0-2741 GCA_031371465.1 Pseudomonadota bacterium | reverse complement strand
ATCGTGCGCGGCGATCTTGCGGTGTTGAAACAACTGGCGCTCAATCGCGGCGATATTTGGGTATTGTGCGGATTATCGTTTTGGGCGATCTACACGATTTGCCTGCGCTGGCGGCCGGCCGCCCTGCATCCCATCGCGTTCCTGTGGGTCATCGGCATTATCGGCCTGGTGGGGCTTACGCCGTTTTACTTGTTTGAAATCGCCAGTGGGCGACACTTGATCGTCACACCACAGTCCATCGCCGTGTTGCTCTACACCGGCATTTTCCCCTCGCTGGTCGCCTTCGTGTTTTGGAACCACGGTGTCAAACAAGTGGGGCCGAACCAGGCGAGCTTGTTTCTACATCTGATGCCGGTATTCGGCGCACTCATGTCGATCACGTTCTTGAACGAACGCTTATACATTTTTCATCTGATCGGCATCAGCCTCATTTTCATCGGCATCTACCTCACCACCGCGAAGCGTTTTTCGCCCCGGTAGCGCGCGATTGAGTTTGCATTTCCCATCGACTACACTCGAACTTTTCTGATTTTCAACCAATGTCCAGCAGCCTGTCTCACATCCGCGTTCTCGATCTAAGCCGCGTCCTCGCCGGTCCCTGGTGCAGCCAACATCTGGCCGACCTGGGCGCCGAAGTCATCAAGATCGAGCGCCCCGGCAGCGGCGACGAAACCCGCGCCTGGGGGCCGCCGTACCTCAAAGACGCCGAGGGTAACGACACCACCGAAGCAGCCTATTACCTAAGCTGTAATCGCGGTAAAAAATCTCTGACGCTCGACATTTCAACCAAGGAAGGTCAAGACATCGTGCGCCGGCTCGCGGCCAAAAGCGACGTTGTGCTGGAAAACTATAAAGTCGGTCAACTCAAAAAATACGGCTTAGGCTACGATGATCTCAAGGCGATCAATCCAAAACTCGTCTACTGTTCGATCACCGGCTTCGGCCAAACCGGCCCCTGGCGCCATCGTCCGGGCTATGACTTCATCATTCAAGGTCTGGGCGGATTGATGAGCATCACGGGCGAACGCGATGATTTGCCCGGCGGCGGGCCGCAAAAAGTCGGCGTCGCCGTAACGGATTTAATGACCGGCATGTACTCCACTATCGCCATCCTCGCCGCGCTCACCCATCGCGAACGATCCGGTGCAGGTCAATACATCGACATGGCTTTGCTCGACGTGTCGGTCGCCATGCTCGCCAACATGAACATGAATTATCTGACCTCGGGCCAAGTGCCCAAGCGCTGGGGCAACGCCCATCCGAATGTCATTCCCTATCAAGTGTTCGCCTGTAGCGATGGGCACATCATCGTCGCCGTGGGTAACGACAGCCAATTTAGGAAATTCTGCGAAGTGTTAGGCGAGTCGGCGTTAGGATCCGACGATCGCTTCGCCACTAACAGCAATCGCATTCGCAATCGCGATGCGTTGATTCCTTTGTTAGAGCCACGGATGCGAGCGCGTAGCCGCGACGCCTGGGTTGATGCGCTTGAAGCCGCGGGTGTGCCGTGTGGCCCGATCAACAACATCGATCAAGTGTTCGAGAACCCGCAAGTAAAAGCGCGCGGCATTAAGGTGGACATCCCGCATCCATTGGCGGGCAGTGTGCCGCAGGTCGCGAATCCGATGCGATTTTCCGCAACGCCGATCGAGTATCATGCGGCGCCACCGACGTTAGGGCAGCACAATGAATATGTGTTGCAGGAAGTATTGGGTATGCCGGCGGATGAAATCGAACGGCTGCGACAGACCGATGTTATCGACTAAAACCACAAAACCTAAAACGGTTATTCCCGCGAAAGCGGGAACCCAGTGTCTTTCAAAAACGACCGGGTGGCCTAGGGCCACACTGGGTCCCCGCCTTCGCGGGGACGACGAGCAAATTCAAACTCCTGTGTGCTAGAGTATCAAGCAATGAACGTAAAAAACCGCATCGCCATCGTCACCGGCTCCGCCAGCGGGATCGGCCAAGCCATCGTTAAACGCCTCGCGGCCCACGGCGCAAAGACCGTCGTGGTCGACATCAATCAGGAAAGCGCCGACAAAACCGCAAAGGAGATACGCGCTACACAAGGCCACGCCATCGCCATCGGTTGTAACGTCACCACCAAGGCCGAGGTTCAGGCCATGGTGCAGCAGGTATTAGACCAACACGGCCAGATCGATATCTTGGTCAACAATGTCGGCATCGTGCGCGACAACTACATCACCAAAATGCCGGAAGAAGATTGGGACTTAGTCATCGACACCAATCTCAAATCCTATTTTCTCTGCTCGCAAGCGGTGGTGTCGCATATGCGCGAACGCGAGTATGGGCGCATCGTCAACGTGTCGTCGCGGGCGTGGTTGGGCAACGTCGGTCAGGCGAATTATTCAGCGGCGAAAGGGGGCGTGGTGAGTTTGACGCGCGTGCTCGGGTTGGAGCTTGGTAAATCCGGCATCACGGCGAACTGCATCGCCCCGGGTTTGATCGACACACCGTTGTATAGAAATCTACGCGATGACGTGCGAGAAAAATTGAAGAAGGCCCAGCCCCTGCCCAAGATCGGCACGCCGGAAGAAGTCGCCTACGCCGCACATTTTTTTGCCTCGGACGAAGCCTGGTATATGACCGGGCAAACGCTGTATGTCTGCGGCGGCAAAAGTCTGGGTTCGTACAGCGGTTAATCACGCCCATGCTTAATCGAAAACACGCACGTGGTTTTCTGTTCGCCCTCCTCTGCTCGCTCACCACCCAATCAT
>JANMJR010000001.1:0-4638 GCA_031371465.1 Pseudomonadota bacterium | reverse complement strand
GTACAATGAAATCGTTATTGATGGCCCATATACTGGGTGTCACCGTTTGGGTCGGCGGCATGTTCTTCGCCTACATGGCGCTGCGCCCGGCGTCGGTGGAACTATTGGAAACGCCGGAGCGGCTGATTTTGTGGAATGGCGTCCTTAGGCGATTCCTATCGTGGGTGTGGGTTGCCGTGTTGCTAATCTTAGTCAGTGGCCTGGGCATGATTATGCTGCTTGGCGGATTTGCCAAGGTGCTGTGGCCGATTCATACCATGTTCGCATTGGGCGTGATCATGATGCTGATTTTTGGGCACGTTTATTTTGCTGGTTACTCGCGTCTGAAACGTTATGTCGCAGGACGCGAATGGCCTGCCGCAGGCAAGGCGCTAATTCAAATTCGCATGTTTATTGGGATGAATTTGATTATCGGACTCGTTACCATTGTCATTGCGACGTTGGGTTCGATGCATCATTGAACAAACAAATTTCTGCTACCTCTACCACGTGTCATTCCCGCGAAGGCGGGAATCCATTTGGCCGTGGCGCGGAACACGTCAGTATGGATCCCCGCCTTCGCGGGGACGACAAATAACTAGCGCATCCGCTCCAAAGCAATTGCGGTCGCTTCGCCGCCACCAATACACAGCGACGCCACGCCGCGTTTCAAATCATATTTTTCCAATGCCGCCAGTAAGGTCACCATAATTCGCGCACCCGATGCGCCGATCGGATGGCCCAGCGCGCACGCGCCGCCATGAATGTTGACTTTGTCATGCGGCAAACCCAGATCGCGCATCGCGGCCATGGTGACGACGGCGAAGGCTTCGTTGATTTCGAATAAATCCACTTCTTTCGCCGACCAGTTAGTCGTTTCGAATAACTTTTTCATCGCAGCAACGGGCGCCGTGGTGAACCAGTTCGGTTCTTGCGCATGGGTGGTGTGGGCGATGATGCGCGCCAACGGTTTGATGCCGCGCTTCTCGGCGTCGGACAGTCGCATTAACACCAACGCCGCAGCGCCGTCGGAAATGGAACTAGAATTCGCCGCCGTCACTGTGCCATCTTTGCGGAACGCAGGTTTGAGCGTCGGGATTTTGTCGGCCTTGGCGCTGAGCGGTTGTTCGTCTTGCGTGATCGCCATGTCTTGCTTACCGACTCTCGCCGTCAGGCTCGCAATCTCTTGCGCGAAGCTGCCATCGTGCGTAGCTTTCAGGGCGCGCGTCAACGATGCGATCGCGAATTCGTCCTGCGCCGCGCGGGTGAATTTATATTTTCCGGCGCAATCTTCAGCGAAGGCGCCCATCAAACGGCCTTTTTCGTAGGCGTCTTCCAACCCATCGAGAAACATGTGGTCGATGACTTGGGCGTGGCCGAGGCGCATGCCGCCGCGCGCCTTGGGCAATAGATAAGGCGCGTTGGTCATGCTTTCCATGCCTCCGGCGACCATGATGTCATTGCTGCCGGCGCGGATGATATCGTGGGCAAGCATCGCCGCTTTCATGCCCGAGCCGCACATTTTACTGATCGTGGTGCAGCCGGTCGATAGTGGAAGACCCGCGCCGATACTGGCTTGGCGGGCAGGCGCCTGGCCGACGCCAGCCATTAAACAGTTGCCCATGATCACTTCTTGCACGTCGCTCGGCGTCAGGCCGGCGCGCTCGACTGCCGCGCGAATCGCGGCAGCGCCCAATTCCGGCGCGGTGACATTTTGGAATACGCCTTGCAAGCCGCCCATGGCGGTTCGCGCGGCACCGACTATTACGATGGAATCTTGCATGTGAGCTCCTGGCTAATGAGTGTCTTTTAGAATGCGGTCGAGAATTGTAAATCGATGCGGATAGTCGTTCAGCTCATTTTTCGGAAAATTCTCTGGTGAGCTTTCCATCCATTCTGTGCGATCAAACGCCGGGAACCGCGCATCGCCATCGATCTCCGCGTCGACTTCTGTGAGATAGATACGGTCGACGCGATCCAACACTTGGCGATACAACTGCTCGCCGCCGATGAAGAAAATTTCCGGATCGTCGCCGCAGGCCCGGATCGCCGCTTCGACCGACGCAACGACGACGGCCCCGGCAAATTTATACTGCAAATCGCGCGAAACAATGACAGTTTTCCGGCCCGGCAGAAGGCGTCCGATTGATTCAAACGTCTTGCGTCCCATGACGATGTGATGACTCATAGTCAGCGCCCGAAAACGTTTTAAGTCGATGGACAATCGCCAGGGCAGTTCGTTGTCTTTACCGATGACGCCGTTACGGGCCATGGCGACGATCAAAGAGAGTTTTTGTTCGCTCATTTTTATTTTCTTTGCTATTACCGAGTAGATTGGTACGAATCGCTTAGTGCCATTTTCCTCTTTTCCAGGAATCCTGTCGACGTGAACACTCCTGACATAATGCTGTCAGGAGCCGCGGGGTATCTTGATATTGTGCACGACGCACATTCATAAACCAGGAGAATGATCATGTCAGATATTTTCGACAAAAATACTGCCGTTTGGTTCGAGATTCCCTCAACGGATTTCAACCGCGCCGTATCGTTTTACGAGCAAGTTTTCAAAGTAAAGTTAAATTTCGAGGAGATGGGTTCGTTTCGCATGGGCGTATTTCCCCATGCGGGCGAAGCCGTTTCCGGCTGCGTGATTCACGGCGACGGCTACACGCCTGGCGCCATGGGTTCCGTAGTGTATTTGAATGGCGCCGACGACCTTGCTCAGCCGTTGGCGCGTGTGGAAAAATCCGGCGGCAAAGTCATGGTGCCGAAAACAAAAATTTCCGACGAGAACGGTTATTTCGCTCAGTTTTTGGACACGGAAGGCAATCGCGTCGGTTTATACTCCATGCATTAACGTTCTGCTGTTGCCGCTATGCGCCGCGCTGATCGCCTGTTCCAAATCGTGCAATATCTGCGCGGCCGGCGCCTCGTTACGGCGCGCCAACTCGCCGAAAAATTGGAGGTTTCGGAGCGCACGGTTTATCGCGATATCCGTGACCTTACCTTGTCCGGCATTCCGATCGAAGGTGAAACCGGGGTTGGTTATGTTTTGCGCCACGGCGCTGACATTCCGCCGCTGATGTTTACTCGCGATGAGATCGAGGCGCTGGTGGTCGGCGCGCGCATGGTGCGGGCCTGGGGCGGCAAGAGCTTGTCCGATTCCGCGCGGCTCGCGTTGTCGAAAATCGAAGCGGCGCTGCCGGCAAATCTGAGAGAAGAGATTGATCGTTCGCGGTTGTTCGCGCCGAATTTTCGCAATGCACAGGGTAGGGCGGGTCCGTTCGATAGCGTGCATCGCGCGATCAACGAAAAGCGTGTGCTGCATTTCGACTACGTTCGAGAAGACGGCGTTGCGTCATCTCGCGACGTCCGGCCCCTCGCGTTATTTTTCTGGGCGCCGGCGTGGACGCTCGCGGCGTGGTGTGAACTGCGCAATGACTTTCGCCATTTCCGTGTCGATCGAATGCGAAACGTCGAGACCGTCAATCGCAACTTCGCGGACGAAACCGGAAAAACCTTAGCCGATTTTCTGGCGCACATGGAACGAGAGGGGTAGGAAGATGGCAATGCGACGCGCAACATCCGAGCTTGGCCAACTGAAGAACATCGGTGCAACGATTGAACAAAGGCTCAACGAAATCGGCGTGTTTTCACGTGCGGACTTAGCGAAGCTCGGTCCAGTGAAATCCTTCCGGCGGATCAAAGAAAACCATCCCGATAAAACGATTCCTGTTTGTTATTACCTATATTCCTTGCAAGGCGCGCTGGATGATGTGCATTGGGACGCGTTGCCGGCAAAACTGAAGGCGGATTTGCGCAAGCAAGTTGCAGGCGCGAAATAAAGCAATGGCCTGGAAGGCTCATGAATATTGGCTCGCAGGCCAGTATTTGCCGGCAGGGGCGTCGGTATTGCCTCCTGGCACGATGTCATTGCGAGCGACGCGAAGCAATCTCGCTTTTTTACAGCGCTAAATCGAGATCGCCGCGTCGCCCGTAGGGCTCCTTTCCATGAACCAGAACTAAACGGTAGGGTGCGATCAAGCGAAGCGGATCCACCATCGCGCGAAGCGCAAAAAAAGTCTTTGTATTATTTCATTGATGGTGGATCCGTCCCTGCGGGACTTGATCCACCCTACAACGGCTGCGCGGTTCAAGGCCCGTGCGCAGTGTCGGAAGAAACAAGGGGCTTTCCATGAACCCTATCGGGATTATCACCTTTAACATGTCATCACTGAACGCAGTGAAAGAGCTGCTTTTTTTCGGCGGCGAAAGCAGATCCTTCGCGTTGCTCAGGATGACATGTGGAAGTGGACGCAAGAACGCCGGCGGTTCATGATCCGTGGGCGGTATCGGCAGCGCCGATACGGGCCGCTCGCGATGACCCAAAATTTAGGGCTTAGCGGAAATGTTATTTTCCCGTGTCTTGCCGTCCAACAAACACGCAATATTCATATCGCCCATCATGTTCACCACCGTGCGGCAGCGATCAAGGAACCAATCCACCGTCAGCAATATCGCGATGTATTCGATCGGCAAGCCGACTGCTGTGCAGACCATCGTCATAGTGACTAAACCCGCCTCGGGAATGCCCGCGGCGCCGACAAAGACCCGGCACAACGTTGGCCGCACGCTGCGGCCTTTCGTGAAGCCGTGGCC
>JANMJR010000521.1:0-6689 GCA_031371465.1 Pseudomonadota bacterium | reverse complement strand
AACGCTTGCGCGCTTGTCGGTGTTCCAGTGCCAACGACCAGGAATGCTGAATTTGTGATGCCCCAGTGTTGGCCCCTTCATTATCTTGCGACACAATTTCCTTTGCCGAACCGCGGCTCTTGGAGCGCGCTGATCGTCTGCATGTCGGTTGGGGCGGCGGTCGGCAATTGTTCAGCCCTGCGAAATCTTGCCGCCGGGTTGAACGTCCGGTTTCGCTGCAAACCGCGATCAGTTAGTCACCGTTTCAAGGTAAGCCGAAAGTTGCATGGCACAATGCAGATCGGGTTTGGGTCGATGGTAAAGCTTTACATCGCGACCCCAAGTCTATGGTTGCGACCGGCTGCTTATCTGCCGCGTATGGTTTTTGTCCAAATAGACCTACGCAACCCGTCGCATTGCCTGCACTTTAGTAGCTCTTCTGCTAAATTCCCGTACCTTCACGTTGAATCGCGACCCACACCTTGGTATTTTTTCCAACCTTCACGGGTAAGACTCGCCGGTGCATGATGAAAGGCGACGCATCTTTTTTGTAGTTTATGGCCTTACCTTCAAAGCGGCCATCGTTCTTTAGGCACTGCGCGATCACTTTCTTGTCGGTACCTATTCCCTGGAGGATACGTGGTGTGTTCCCGACGACGTCAGACGGGTCGTACCCGGTGAGTTTCTTAAATGCCTTGTTTGCATAAATGATCTTGCCCGAAACGGTTGCATCGGTGATTAGAATCGAGTCGAAACTGTTCTCCATAATCACTTTAAGTACCTTCAAACTCACGTCTGCTTGCTGTAGTGTCTTTTCCAAAAGGGCATTCCTCAATATCAAGTTCGATTACCCAGAACCCATTAGTATTCGGGGTTAGTACAGTTTCAAAATTTACTGCCGGCATCGACTTCCGTTCAAAACCCGAAACTCAGTCCGCCGAAATTCCCTCGGCTTCGATAACCTTAGCGAGCCCGGTTTCCATCAGCGCGCGCGCCGCGGCCGTCGCGGTATGTAACAGTTCATGTATCTGCGCATCGTGGGGATATAGGTTTACGCACTCGTTGCTGTAGGTCTCGAATGCCACCAAACTATTCACTAAATCGACCAGATGGTGCGGACATTCGCATTTCATCGGCGTTGCGCTCGCGGCAATCCGCGCCAGTTGATCGGGGGAAAACCGCCGCGGCGGAACACCTGCGGTAGTCGTCATTGTCTCCTCGACCTTTAGAACCGAGGCGCCACGCGCGCTCGCGCACGCACGTTCGATCTCCGAAAGGCTAACCGGCGCTTGCAGGCATAACACGCCGGCGCGCTCAAGATCCTTAACGGAACGTTGCGCGCCGAAACCAAAGATGACCACCGCGTGGCGCACGCCAGTCACCGCAAGGTGCCGCCAAATGTCGCCAAGGGTCTCGCGCTGCAGCGTTGCGTACTCGACCACCAACACATCCGGTGCAAGCGCTCGAGCTTTATCATCTAATTCCGCGGCGCTGCTAAACATCCCGCAAATTTCAATCTCTCGCAGTTGACCCTTGTGTTCCGCAAAACGAACGGCAAGAGAGTCTCCCAGCACTACCACGCGGCTCGGCTGGGTCTTTGTCGACACATCCTTCGATACCCGGTCCGCGGACATCTTCAGCCGCGAACGCAATTCATCGATCGACAACTGGGCAACGCTGCTGACCGGATGGCCGCCATCAACCAAGATTTTGACCAATGAGAGCCGGTCAATATCGCTTTGCGTATACATTCGTTTGTCCCGCGCGCCGCTACGCATGGGGTTGGCGATCTGGTACCGACGCTCCCAAATGCGTAGCGTTCCCGGATTGATTCCGGTAAGTCGGGCCAGTACGCCGATCGAGAAAAGCGGTTGCGCTTCAGCGCCGGGGCTGGGTGTTGACATCGGTTGGGTGTCCTTTTTGTTTAGCATTGATCGACTATTTGTACGCATTATCGAATATGTACATGAAGTATACAGATAGATTGAAACAAAAGCGAAAAAACCTTGAAGAAGTGCTGTGCGGCACCCGGTTGAGCGCCAAATTAGGTTTTAATTTATTGACAAATATAATAAATACTTAATTTATCGTCAAATAAACACTGAAACTCGTGCCCTGAATACCGCGCGTTAGAAAATAAATTTGTATATATGTTGACAACTCAATATTGAACAATGTACATTGTTTGTAATTAAACAAAATATGTACGTTTAAATGCTAGCTGTGACCTTAATTCAACCTAGGAGACTTTAATGATTACCAAACTCATCGCCGCTTCAACTCTGGTTTTTTCGATGTCAGCCGTCGCTGCAGCTGAGTGGATTGCCGTTGCGGATAGTGGAGAAGGTACGGTCTTACTAGACCTAGCGTCGGTGGTAAAGACGGGCGAGCTCTTAAACATCCAGGTCCTGCGCAATTATCAGCAACTGATCACACTCGGCAACGACCCCACCACGAATGAAATGCTCTACCCCCATCGCTCGGTCAAACTTGGGTATCTGGCTCACTGCGAGTCCGGCAAGCTGTCGCTTGCGTCATGGCAAATGTTTAGCGGCAACTTTGGCAATGGCGAAACCATTTGGGCCGATAAAGAACAGGGTGCGCCGGCGTTCATGGCGCCGTCAAACCTCGAAGAATCATCCGCGTTGAATGCGGCCTGCTCGTCGCGTGTTTCAGCCGCTGGAACTAAGGCTAACAATGGTTAGGGCCGCGACCTTGGATGTCGTGTCTACTGATCCATGCGCTACGGTCCAAGGCACATGAGTATTTACCTTCTAGTAACCGCCTCAATCTTGCTCGCCATGAGTTTTGATACGGCCGCGCTGCCGCAAGTGGAAATAATGCGAAATGGAGCAGCGACGATGGGCGAAGGTAAATGGGTGCACTTGATTACCCGGCGTATTGGTAAGTATTCAATCGCCAGCATTGAGTTCGGGTTGAGTTCGATCCCCCCCAAGGCTCTGGTGGGCACAAAGTCACTAAATCTTGAGTGTAGGCCGCAGAGTGATAAGGCGCCCGATCGCGAACTGAAGTTTCTGGTCAGGCCGCGCGCACTAGCGCGCTTGCGCACAACTTAATTTTTGACAAGGCTGCTCGTTGATTTGCATACGCGACGCGACTTTTGCAGTAAAGGTTTGCAACATCCCATGACCCAAGATTCTGCCCCGTTACTGGGGGCGCAATGAAATCTTCCGCGATGCGGATAGATTTGTTTTTCAACCCGCTTTACCTTAACTCTCTCGAAGGACTCAAAATGAAATTGCTCAAATTCGTAACCACTCTCGGCATCCTTGCAACCTCGGTTGCCGCCGTATCGACCATGGCCGCCCAAAAGGATATCGTTGACACCGCGATCGCGGCGGGATCGTTCAAAACGCTAGTGACTGCCGTGAAAGCCGCGGGTTTAGTCGAAACACTGAAAGGCAAGGGCCCTTTTACTGTTTTCGCACCGACCGACGCAGCATTTGCGAAAATTCCAAAGGACCAGCTCAATGCATTGCTGGCAGATAAAGCCAAACTCACCAAAGTGCTGACCTATCACGTGGTCGCCGGAAAAGTCATGGCTGCCGATGTCAAAGCCGGTCCGGTGAAAACGGTGGAAGGCAGCAACATGACCATCACCACTGAAGGCGGCGTAATGGTCGACAAGGCCAAAGTAACCGCAACCGATATCGCCGCCAGCAACGGCGTGATCCATGTTATCGACAGCGTAATACTGCCCAACTGAAAGCAGCCATAAGGAAAGTCAGGCGTGTAACGCCTGACTTTCTTCCAGTCCTGGCGACGATTTCCCAATGAACGCTCCCCTAGAATGCAATCCTTTCAATGTCAGCGCAGCTTACGAACTTAAGACGAGTCATCGGACGGTGCTCATTCACTTTGGCGCTGATGTTTCTTGCATGGTTGCCGTTAGGCATTCTGCAAATTATCCCGTTCGTGTTTGAGTTACAGGGTGAACCAAGGTTGCGGGTACATGCCGCTGCCGCAGTCGGTTGCCTCATGATCGCCGCCTGGGGATTTTGGGAGTCGTGATGGAAATTCATTCTGCCCAATTCCGGTGACCGCTTTAACTAAAGGAATAGCTTATGTTCAAAATGTCTGATATTTGCATCTTGCTCGCCGTGATGGTGTCTTTTGCGGTAACGGCGTATCTGTGGTTCAACGGTCAAAAAGACCAAGGCTTGTTCACCGCAACCTGGGTGCCGTCGATCCTGTGTTTTGGCATCTATTTCAAGGTGCTTAGTATGAAAGGACAGCGACATGGATGACTCCACGATTCTATATCTGGGGATGTTTTGTTTTGCAATGATCGGACTTGGTATGGGATTAACCGTCTACGAGTTCAAGAAGATATCGCCCTCGCCTACAAAGGCCAGCCATGTGGCCACAAAACCTAAGGCAAGCCCAAGTCCTAGAACCGCTAACGTTGTAGAGCTTCCATGATTTTGTTGACCATCCGGAATGAGCAAGTACATCAGTCGCCGCAGATGTACTTGCTGCCGATCACTAGCCTATCTGTCGGCCGATCATCGAACAACGAAGGCAGTCGATCGCGGTTACACGCCCTGAGCAGCCCATTGAGTTGGACGCCGACGCAACGCGCTTGCGCCAGGTGTTTGCCAACCTGCTGACCAACGCGGCCAAGTACAGCGATCCAGGCGGATCCATCACGTCGGCATCTCGACCGTAGCGCCATCGCCGATCCGTTGAGTCCGGCTTGCACTTTTGTTTCTGGCGTAACTCAGTCGATTTCCCTCAACCTGGTCGGGCAAATCGACGGCAACCGCAGCCGTTTTTTCTGCTTGCTGGCGCGTGCCAACCGTCTTGCCCGCAGCAATCTGTTTGGCGAATTCGTCCTTATATTCCGCCGATGCTTTGGAGCCGGCAGCATTACTTTGCTTCGATATGCTCACGTTCTGAAACGTGGCCATTTCCGCGCCAATCTGCTCACCGAATTCCATTTCATTCTATCCGGGCTACTATTTCTGCCCTAGCCCCAAACCCGCATGGATAGGGCCTCTTAGTGCATGCCTTGCGACGATGGGGTAGCCCGAGGCTAGCCGCTGGCCTAGGGCCAGGCAAGCGGCATAAAGCCCGTGGCGCAGCGGTGCATATTGCTACTCTCCCTCCAGCTTTTTATCCAACCGAATGTCATAGGTGACGTCATTAGGAAACGTTGTCCGATAGGCGCGTCGGATGGTGTTGCCGTCGGCGGAGATCATGCCATCGGCGGTTTGCTCATTCCACCAACCAAGCGTGTACCCGGCGTCAACAGTCGTCACGTCGACGTGACTATCGTTGCAGTTGTCGGTCGAAGTGATGGTGACGACGCTGAGGCCGTGGCCAGAGAACTGAAGCGTTTCGGGAAAGATGCTCAACCCCCCCGAACTTCCACTGGGCGCCAATGGTTGATAGGCGGCAAGCGGCATCGCTCCGGCGCCGGTACGCATGGTGCGGCACGGTGGATTGCGCCCGAATATGTCGTGTAGTTCGTCGTAGGTCCAAGTGCCGCTTTGCAGCCGGAAAGAGACCTCGCCCGCTTGCGCATCGGCTGTATCATCGAACTCGAAAACGACCGTGGCGTTGCTTGTGAAAGTACTTGTACTTAAGTCGGTAGCGAATCGGAGCACCTGATTGATCGTGCCTGCCCAGACCGTGGCGCACGGCGCCGATTTCGGTTGTACCTTCAGCGTGCCCGAAATATCCGTTCCCTTGGCGATCGCGTGATTAGAGACCACCAACAGGATTTCCTTAAAGCTGCCCCGAACGCTCGCGGTGGTTGGGCCTTTGTCGAAGCAGAACGTGACCTTCGCCGGGCCGACATCGATCGGCTGCGCAAGCCAGCCGTCATCGGTGCGCACCAACGCCTGCACATCCAGCTCGCTGGCCGGTTGCAGCCCGCTGATATCGACGACGACCTTTCTAATGGCTGGACTGGCGTCCGCGAGGGTGAGTCGCACATAGCGGGCGCTCAAATTTTTCAGTTCGAAATCCTGGCTGAATTCCTGATTGGCCACTAACGTTCCGCTCAGATACGGCGGTTCTTTTCGGTCGTCCGCGAACTGCTCCTTATCGAGGTTGACGTAGCGTTTCGCCTGCGGCAATGGGTCGCCGGGAATGAGTTCGGTGTTGATGTTGCGCAAGGCAAAGTACTTGAAATTAGTAGCGAAGGAATAGGCATTGTCGATGGCTTTGTCGGCCGCTTCGAAGGTGCTTACCGCCTCGAGCGCAATCCAGATGTTCTTCATGAAATCCGTATTGCCGGTTTCTTGTTCGACGAAGTAGGGCCAAATATAGGCGCTGTAGTCGTGCGGACTGCCGGACACATTGAGCGCGTCGAAACTGGGCAGGAAGTATTGCGCGAAGCGGCGATGCGCATCCAGATACGCACCGCGGCCGCCGTCCCACGGCGCCTCGGTGCGGTCGAAATGTGCCGAGGCCCAGGCCGCCGAGGCCTCGACGAACCAGTGAAGCTCGCGGGCATTCGGATTGCCGTCCACCTCTTTTGAAGAGAACACTGCGTTGTGCGCCTTTTGCAATACATGGAAGAATTCGTGGATGACCGTGTTGTGAAAACGGCTGGTATAGATCAGCGAGCGTGGCAGAGTGACAAAGGCACTTTTACCTTTACCTACGGGCGTTTCGGCATCGGCGAAGTAGGTTGTGCCCAAACCCTTCGGCCGGAAATTATCGTCTTGCCGATAAACGTA
>JANMJR010000506.1:0-9716 GCA_031371465.1 Pseudomonadota bacterium | reverse complement strand
GTTTCATCGCTTGCAATCAATCCTAAGCGGAGGGCTTTCGCAGCGATTTTATGCGGATCAAGGCCGCGACCGTCGTCACGTACTGCGATCTCAATATGCCCCCCGCGATGCTGAGCTTGCAGGCTGAGGGTACCAATTTCCGGTTTGCCAGCGCTCAGGCGTTCTTCCGGCGTTTCCAAACCGTGATCGAGCGCATTGCGAACGAGGTGAGTCAACGGATCGAACAATTTTTCGATCACACTCTTGTCCAATTCGCTGTTCTCGCCTGAAATTTCGAGCAAAATCTTCTTGCCTAAGGCCATGCCGATATCCCGCACCATGCGATGAAAACGACCAAATACAAAACTCACTGGCAGCATTCGGATCGCGAGGACTGCCTGTTGCAACTCGCGGGTATTGCGTTCGAACAGCGCAATCGTTGCTTGCAGTTGAACCAACCGACTCATATCGAAATGATCGACATTCTGTTTTAGCATAGTCTGGGTTATAACCAGTTCGCCCACGAGGTTGACCAAGCCATCAATTTTCTCGGCGGTCACTTGTAGTGTCTGCGGCCGCGTTGCGCTAACATCGTTGATCGCTAAATCCATGGTGACTCGATCCGACGCGCGGCGACCGAGGCCTTGAACGTCGTCGCGCCGATCTATGCTACCCACGTCCGGCGTTGGATTACGCTGGGGGCTGGGCAATCCTCCCAGTTCTGGCACAGCCTGAATGCTCAAATCGCAATCTTCCGTCACCCATGCAAACACCTCACGCACCGCGTCGGTCGGATGCACTGTGTGCAAACGGCATGCCCAGCTCAAATAGCTCGCTTCCGGATCGATTTCCGCCAGCGGTGGTAAATGACTGACGTCACAGTTCGTTTCAATTTCGCCCAGGCTAGTCAATTCGCGCAGGATGCGCACCGGATCATTTCCCGAAAGAAAGAAACCGCAATGCGGTTTAAACTCGATGATATAGGTCATCGCATGCCCAACGATCGTTTCCGTCTTGTGCGACTCACTCGGTTTTGGTCCCGAATGCAACTGCGCGATTTCATTTTTCAATTGCTCGACCGCGGACATGTCGATACCAATGCCGTTCTGGACTTCACCCAGGAGACTGCGCTCTACATCCACAGATCGGAGTAACAAGTTAACAAGCTCGCGATTTGGCTCAATCTGGCCACTGCGCAGTTTATCTAGCAATGATTCGAGTTGATGCGAAAAATCTGCAATGGCTTCAAAACCTAGGCTACCGCTTCCTCCCTTAATCGAATGAACGGTACGAAAAATCGCCTGCAATAATTCAGGATCATTTGAACCGCGTTCAATTTCAAGCAGGTCGGCCTCCATGGAGTCCAACCCCGAGAAACTTTCAGCGAGAAACGTTGCGTTAAATCGCGCGAGATCTATAGCCATTCTAGCCGGCTAAATCAGCCTAGTACTTTGCCGAGAACCGACAGTAGGACTTCAGGATTAAAAGGTTTGACAATCCACCCGGTGGCGCCGGCGGCGCGGCCACGCTGCTTGATCTCCTGTTCGGATTCAGTAGTCAATACCAAGACCGGTGTAAATTTATAGTCTGGCATAGTGCGAATTTCTTTCACCAAGTCAATGCCGTTCATGCCCGGCATGTTCACGTCGGAGATCACTAAATCAAAATTATTCAATTGCAGCTGCTGCATTGCCTCAGCCGCATCCCGCGCCTCGATCACTTCGTGTCCGGCCTCCGTGAGCGTGAACTGCACCATCTGGCGCATGGTATTTGAATCATCAACGATTAGAATAAAAGCCATAGATATAGTCCTAGAAAAGTTCGACTGAGTTGCCTTCACCACCACCCGAGATAGGCTTGGGTTTCGATCCGAGATGATCCGCGCTGGGCCGACGTTGCGCTTCGTCGGCTTGGGCGGGTTCTTCCTCGGGCCCCGCGCTTTCAGCACCTGGGCTTTTCGCCGAGGGTAGCGGCAGCATCCCCATTTTGAGTTGTTTGCTCAGCACTCGAGTCTCATCTGAAATACTACCCAGGGACTTAATGATCTCCGTCAGCAACGGACCGCGCAGGCGTTCGAGTTTTTGCTGGGTAATATCTTGGAATTGCATGGCGACGATTAATTGATTAACGTCTCGGCGAATCTCTTGAGCCGTGGTATTAATATGTTTCAACACATCGTTCACCTGCTGATTCTTGAGCACCATCCCGCCACTGAGATTAATCGCATCGGCGCGACTTTGTTCCGCGTCGTTATGGTTTTCTTCGGCGATTTGGCGTAGCTTTTCGCGCAATTCGGTTAGCGTAATCGCGTTGCCGTCCGTTTGCTCGGCGCCTTCGAGCGCCGTTAGGCAGTCTTTGGCGAAGTCGCTTAAGCGATCAATGGTGAGATTAAGCAGCACCTCGTAGGCGCGAATGTACTCTGGAAGGGACATTTCGCTCTCGGTGCTGTCGCCGCTGCCGACATCGCCCGGCCCGCGAGTGGTTTTCAACAACCCCATCGCATACTCGATTTGCTGAGTCGAACGGCTCGTGATACTGCGAAAACTTTTGCTGATGCTCAGCACCGCAGTTTCCGATTCGTTAATGACCTCCTGCAGCGCGCCTTGCGTTTCGCCCAGTTCCGCCGTAGTACTGTGCGTTATTCCCGACCAGCGCGACAGTAAGCGCCGCAGCGGCCGCGAGCCACGGCGAATCGCATTTTTATCGTCCGGAACGTCAACATCCGGCTCGTCAGCCACCGCCAATTCCGGGATTTGTGCCGAGGTTAAGCGCAGGGCGACGACAATTGCCGCGATCGTCAGCAATAGCGCTGCCCCACTGACCCAAACCGGAACAAAGAATACCGCCCACACCCAAGGCAAAAGCGCCAAGAGTGTATAAATCCACAGTTGCTGGCGATCAAGGATTGGCATGTTCATTTGATCGCTCACTCTCTAATCGCAAAGTCCGCGCCAAACCGGCCAAAATTACGATTTGTTTAAAAGTTTCTGAAGCACCGCTCCAGTGCCACGGTACGTGCTGGGAATCAAGCACCTTAAGCCAAGCGAGCAGAAGCTGCATCACCGCCGCGTCAAGTTTAACGACGTTGGACGCATCGATCTCCACGGCGTCTATTGAGCCGATTTGAGCGCGAATCAACAACTCGTGGATTGCCAAAGCCGCGGAAACGTCTGCACGATCAGGTAAGGTCACCTTAAGACCGCGATCACCGCGTTGGGCTAGTAACAAGTAAATGACTCCGCACCGCTCAAAAAGTCGGGGATTGGATCACTTATTTTCCACATAATTCGGCGCACCTTCAAGTTTAAAATATAGAATATTAATATAAATTATACAGTTGCAATATTTATCTCGTATACTTATCTAGTATAGAGTATATCATATTGCTTTTGTTGAATTTTATGTAGAAAATCCACATCACCCTCGGTGTGCGTTCAATATGAAATTGTTGATCCTGCGGGTACGGATCAGGGTATCATAATACATAATTTACAGTAACTTTTGCGGCATTTCTAAACTTTTAAGTTAATCGCTAACGGCGAAAATCTAACGGTCTACAATCACATGAGCGAGCCAGTACCACCTGAACGAATCGGAAAGTACATTATCGTTCGCGAAATTGGGCGTGGCGCTTGCGCGACGGTTTACCTTGCTGACGATCCATTCAATCAACGCAAAGTCGCGCTTAAAGTGCCGGATAAGGCCGTAGACGACCAGGATCCCGAATCAGCCCGCCGCCGCAAGCTGTTCTTAATCGAGGCTTCCCTCGCCGGCAAACTGGTGCATCCCAATATCGTCAAAGTGTTCGACGCCTCGACCGACGCGGAAATGAGTTACCTGGTCATGGAGTATGTACCGGCCGGGAACCTGAAACAGTATTGTACCGACGACAATCTGCTGCCCATTCGCAAAGTCGCCATGCTGGTATTCAAATGCTGCCGGGCGCTGGATTACGCCTATCAAAACGGCGTAATTCATCGCGATATCAAGCCCGCGAATATCCTCTTGAGCGATCAAGATGATATTAAGATCAGCGACTTCGGAACCGCGCATATCTCCACCACCCAAACCACCCAAGTTCAGGGTTTTCTCGGTTCACCCGCCTATATGTCGCCGGAGCAGATCAACGAGGAAAGTCCCTCAGTGCAGTCCGACATCTATTCCATGGGGATCGTATTGTACGAACTACTGTGCGGGAAACTGCCGTTTACGGCACAAAGTTTCCCGTCCATGCTGAACAAGATTTTGAACGAACCGGCGATGCCGATTACCGATTATCGTCCCGAGCTGCCGGATCGGCTGGTCGCCATTGTGCAAAAAGCGATGCATAAAGATGTTTCGGTGCGCTATGCGACCTGGTACGAATTCTCCCGCGACCTGGCCGACAGCCTTAAGGAATGGGAACAGATCGTCAACGAGTTGAGCCAGGCGGAAAAAGTCAATCTCATTCGCGACATCAATTTTTTCAAGTTTTTCCGGGAAGAACAACTCAAGGAAGTCGTACGCAACGCCGATTGGGTCAGCCGCAAGAAGAACGAAAGCGTGTTACAGGAAGGCGATATTGATCAGGCGTTTTACGTCATTGTCAAAGGCAAGGTCAAGGTGACTAAGGGTGGCCGCATGTTGAACGCCCTGAAGGCCGGCGATTGTTTCGGCGAAATCTCCTTCCTCAACCCGACCAATCAAGAGCGCACTACCGCCATCAGCGCCCTGGATGATGTGCAAATAGTGCGCCTTCATGTTCCACAAATGGACCTGATGTCGGAAAGCACTCAGTTGCAGTTCAATAAGATTTTCTTGCGTAACTTGGTCAGTCGCTTGTCGCAAACCACGTCGGACGCCGACCTATAACTCGCGTTGGGCAAGACGCTCGACAAGGCATATGGCCTGGGCGGCGATCCCCTCGCCGCGCCCGGTAAAACCCAGCCGTTCCGTCGTCGTTGCCTTGATATTGATCACGGCTTGGGACACCTTCAGATCGCCGGCAATATTCGCGATCATGCCCGCAATATAAGGCGCCATGCGCGGCGCCTGCGCGATAATCGTCCCATCGATATTCACCACGCCATAACCCAGCGCCTGAAGCTTACCTTTCACGGCGCGCAGTAATACACGGCTGTCGATGTCCTTGAATGCGGCATCTTGATCGGAAAAATGCCGGCCGATGTCACCCAAGCCGGCGGCGCCTAGTAAGGCATCGCAGATTGCGTGCAATAAAACATCCGCATCGGAATGGCCAAGCAATCCGACCGCATGGGGAATATCGACGCCACCGATAATCAACTTGCGCCCAGCGCCGAAGGCGTGAACATCGTAGCCCTGACCGACGCGCAGATCAGTCATGCCCCTGCCCGCTGCGACGCGCCAGAAGCCATTCTACAAGCGGTAGATCATCGCGATAGGTCACTTTGATATTGCTGCGCTCGCCCATCACCAGCTTCGGCCGCATGCCCGCCTCCTCAATCGCGCTGGCTTCATCCGTGATGGTTTCGAGACGCGCATCTTGCAAGGCGCTGCGCAACGTGCCAGCGCGAAACATTTGCGGGGTTTGCGCTTGCCAAAGTCCGGCGCGCGGTTGGGTGGATGTTGAGCGTTGGGTGGCGTCAGCGTGTTTGAGGGTGTCCGACACGGGCACAGCCAGCAATCCGCCGACCACATCGCCACCGATCTCGTCGATCAAGCGGCTCAGGGCCAGCGCCGATAAGCACGGCCGCACGGCATCGTGTACCAACACCCAATCGTTATCAAGCACGCCGTGGCGTTCCATTTTGCGCAAACCATTTAGCACCGTTTCAGCGCGGCTGGCGCCGCCGCAAGGAAGTAGCCCAAGGCGACCCCGCAGCACAGCGGCCTCCAGGCCAGGCATAGCTGGGATCCGCTCGGTATAAGGGTCTTCAGGCAGCGTCACGATAAATAACTTAACGATCCGTTGCTCCGCAAGCAATGTTGCTGCGGCGTGGGCGAGCAGGCATTTACCGGCGACTTCGAGATACTGCTTCGGCGTTTCCCCGCCGAGTCGAGTGCCGCTTCCGGCGGTCGGAATCAATGCAAAGTAACGCGGCATGGCTTAGGTAATTTTCTCGAGCCCGCCCATATAGGAGCGCAACACCATTGGCACGGCAACGCTACCATCCGCCTCTTGATAATTTTCCAGCACCGCAACCAAGGTCCGTCCGACGGCCAAGCCGGACCCATTCAAGGTATGTAGCAGTTCAGTCTTGCCCTGCGCGTTACGAAACCGCGCCTGCATGCGTCGCGCTTGAAACGCCTCACAATTGCTGCAGGAAGAAATTTCGCGATAGGCATTTTGCGCCGGCAACCAGACTTCAAGATCGTAGGTCTTCGCCGCACCGAACCCCATATCGCCGCTACACAGCGCCATCACGCGATAGGGCAATTCCAATTTCTGCAAAATGACTTCCGCATGGCCGACCATTTCTTCCAGCGCGGCGTAGGATTTTTCCGGATGCACAATCTGCACCATCTCGACTTTATCGAACTGATGCTGGCGGATCATGCCGCGCGTGTCCTTGCCGTAGCTCCCCGCTTCCGAGCGGAAGCATGGCGTGTGCGCCGTCAGTTTTAGCGGCAATTGATCGAGTGGCACGATCTCACCGCGCACGGTATTGGTCAGCGAAATTTCCGATGTTGAAATCAAATACAAATCTTCCGCCTCGGCGTCTCCACCCTTGCGCACGGCGAACATGTCATCTTTGAATTTCGGCAACTGCCCCGTACCTAGCAAGGTTTCGCTGTTGACGATATAAGGCGTGTAATGCTCGATATAGCCGTGATCTTGCGTCTGGGTGTCGAGCATGAATTGCGCGATGGCGCGATGCAGCCGTGCGATTTTACCGCGCATCAGCGTGAAGCGCGCGCCGGCGAGCTTGGCCGCCGTTTCGAAATCCAAGCCGCCAAGATTCGTGCCGATATCGACATGATCCTTGACTTCGAAATCGAATTGTTTCGGCGTACCCCAGCGTCGAACTTCAATATTGTCCTCAGCCGATTTGCCGATCGGAACGCTCGCGTCGGGTAAATTCGGCACGCCGAGCAACACCTCTTGCAGCGTGCCCTGCACCGCTTCGAGCTGTGCCTCCGCGGCCTTTAATTCGTCACCGAGATTTGCTACCTCGGCCATGATGGTGGTTGTATCCTCACCTTTTGATTTTGCTTGACCGATCAGCTTCGACGATTGATTGCGTTTCGCTTGTAACTCTTGCGTCTTGACTTGAATCTTTTTGCGCTCCGTTTCCAGCGCACTAAATGCCGCCACATCGAGCTGGAAGCCACGCCCAGCAAGGCGCTTGGCGGTACCGTCTAAATCCGTGCGGAATAATTGAATGTCTAACATGATGATCCGTAGTGTGCATTATTGGCACAGTGATGATGAAACGGTGCGTGTTGCGCACCCTACATTTTTTTCTTTGCTTTCGCGTCGAGCTCGCGCAAGGCGTTAAGCTTATCGCGGATCTTCCCTTCTAAACCGCGATCGGTCGGTTCGTACCAGCGCTTGTTTTCAATGCCATCCGGCAAATATTGCTCGCCGGCCGAGTAGGCATGCTCCTCGTCGTGGGCATAGCGATAATCCTTGCCGTGGCCGAGATTTTTCATGAGCTTTGTCGGCGCGTTGCGCAGGTGAACCGGCACCGGCCGCGACTGATCATCCGCCACGAAAGCGCGAACCGCATTATACGCGACGTAAGCCGCGTTACTCTTGGGCGCACAGGCCAAATACAGCGCCGCTTGCGCTAACGCCAGTTCACCTTCCGGTGATCCTAATCGTTCGAATGTCGCGACGGCATCGAGGGTCAAATTCAGCGCGCGCGGATCGGCCAGACCAATATCCTCGCTTGCCATGCGTATTAGGCGCCGCCCCAAATAACGCGGATCGGCCCCGCCGTCCAACATGCGCACCAGCCAATACAACGCGGCGTCGGGATTCGAGCCGCGCACCGATTTATGCAGCGCAGAGATTTGATCGTAGAACTGATCGCCGCCCTTGTCGAAACGGCGCCCGCTGCGGGCAAGCGTGTTTTGCAGTAATTCGATGTCGATGCTTTGCGTACCGCTTTGTTCGACCGCGACGCTAAGTTGTTCAATCAAATTTAACAAGCGCCGCGCGTCACCATCGGCGTTTTCGACCAGCCATTTGGTTGCCGTGTCGTCGATGCCAATACCTTGAAGAACCGCATCCAGAGCGCGTCTTAGCAAGGCGCCCAGCTCATCCGAGGACAAACTATGCAACACGTAAACCGCCGCGCGTGACAGCAACGCGCCGTTCACCTCGAACGATGGATTTTCCGTCGTCGCGCCGATGAACGTGATCAGTCCCGACTCAACGTGCGGCAAAAACGCGTCCTGCTGAGATTTATTAAATCGATGCACTTCGTCGACGAACAGAATGGTCGCACGGCCAAATTGCTCACGATTGAGCGACGCTTGATCGATTGCCTCGCGAATATCTTTGACACCGGCAAGCACGGCAGAAATCGGAATAAAATCCGCATCGAACGACTGCGCCATGAGCCGCGCCAAGGTGGTTTTTCCGACACCGGGCGGCCCCCATAAAATCATCGAATGAATTTTTTTCGCGGCAAAGGCGATGCGCAGCGGTTTACCTTGGCCGAGCAGATGGGTTTGGCCGATGACCTCATCGAGGGTTTTAGGACGCAGTAACTCCGCTAATGGCGGCAACAGTGCAACCATGCCATCACGATAAATCGTTAGTCAAACTTCACCGAATCGAAGAACAGTGGCGCTAAGCGCTTCACAACGGCCTCTTGGGTTTTGGAATATTCCACGATCATGGTGAACAGGTCGTCATCCAACAATACCGTGCGCTGAATCAGCAAGCCGCGTTTAGTCTCGATTTCACCCTCGATCGCTTCGTGGTCGTTCAACTTCATCTCCCTGAGATTTTTGTACGGCGACTTTCCCCGCGGTGATTTGAGATTTTCAAACTGCTTACGAGCGGCCGACAATCCGCTATGAAAATGCACCCGGGTCGTGGTAAATCGAACGCGTTGCAACATCGTTGCACTAAGCATGTGGGCCTGGTCAACCAGAGACTTAGGGTTTTCATGCAGCACAGTGAAGTCGTTGAACTTGCCCGGCAACTTGACCGAATAACCGCCCTTGGTTGACGTTGCCGTGGTCCAACCGCTGTCATCTAGCTCACCGGCGGCTTGTCGATACATCGTAACCTTTGGGGTTTCAGTCTGGGCATAGGCGCCGCCGATCATCGCGGCTATCCATAGCGACCACACAGCGCTGTTAATTGCTTTTACGGATGTCACAGTTTGATCCCCTTACGAATACGTTGAGATGACTACTCGCCGACCACGTCGGCCCCTTTGGGAGGCGAGAATTTGAACAAATCCGCAGCCAGCTTTGGATTTTTTTCCACCTTGGCAAACCGAATAATGGTCTGTTGACCAAAGCTGTCGACTAGCTCCATCGCCTGTAATCCCGCTTCGCCGAAACCCATGCGGATGCTTTCAAACGTCGTATCGCGATCCTTTGGCTGCGCATTCAGCCACTCCAGACCGTCCTTATTGCCGCCATCAATTAAGGTAAAACTACGTTCAATCTCATTGCTGCCGGCGAGCAACGCCGCTGGGCTCGAACCCAGGGAATCACTGAGTTTTTTTACCGTCACTTGATTGAGATCGCTGTCCCAAATCCACAATTTTTGGCCATCCCCGACAATCAATTGCGGATAGGGTTTGGTGTAT
>JANMJR010000500.1:0-4864 GCA_031371465.1 Pseudomonadota bacterium | reverse complement strand
ACGGGGAGTTGGAGGGTGATGTTGAAACCCCATCGCGAACGGCTTACGGTCTCCCGGTCAAGTTGCGTGTTTGCCGAAGTTGCTTGGTCAGGATAATGGGTAGACACAACGCTCGCTACGCGCCTGTCGTTAGACGATAATTATGGCCGTTAGCAACCAGACGCAACCACAAATGCATATTCTGCTTGTCGAGGACGATCCAACAATCGCGGATAGTGTGGGTCGTGCGCTTAAATCGCAAGGGCATGCCGTGGATTGGACTAACAAGGGCGAGCCTGTTGCCAAGACGTTGGAACAGGATCCTTACGATTTGCTAATTCTTGATATCGGTTTACCCGGCATTGATGGATTTGAAGTGTTGCGTCGACTAAGGAGTCGCCACAATGCTATCCCGGTACTGATTCTTACGGCACGAGATGCAGTAGATGATCGAGTACATGGCCTCGAGCTGGGCGCGGACGATTATTTGGTTAAACCTTTTGCTTTGCCAGAGCTATTGGCCCGCGTTCGTGCCTTGGCGCGACGCAAGCAGGCCAAAATCGATATGAAATTAATTCACGGGCCATTGGTTCTCGATACGGATTCGCGGCGCGCGACGTTGGGCCAGACGAGTTTAGAAATCTCGGCGCGTGAGTGGGCTTTGCTTGAATTTCTAATGAATCGCGTTGAGAAAGTCGTCAGCAAACAGCAAATCGCGCAAGCAATCGGTGGCTGGGCGGAAGAGTTGAGCGATAACGCTATTGAGGTCTATGTCTCTCGATTGCGCACCAAGCTTGAACCCGCAGGGATCAAAATCCGCACCATTCGAGGATTCGGCTACATGCTTGAGGAGTTCTCGCGTGTGGCGTAGCTTACGCGGACGCCTTTTGCTATTCCTTCTTCCCCCTCTGGCGCTGATCATGATCGCGAGCACGATCGCCCAGTACTATTTAAGCGTACGCCCGGCCGATCGGGTTTTTGACGTGTCACTTAGTGATTCCGCGTTTGCGATTTCAAAAGAGTTACGCGTTGAAGGTGATCGCGTGCGATTCGCGTTGTCTGAGGATACCGCGCGCCTGCTGCGCTCTGATAGCAGTGACGAAGTCTACTACGCGGTACGCGGGCCCACCGGAGAATTGATCGCCGGCGACAATGGTTTGGCCTCGTCAAGCGCCAGGCTGACCACCGATCAACCGAGGTTTTACGATGGCGCCTTTAATCAACAAAAAGTGCGAGTGGCGGCAATTTCAACGAACTGCGGTGGATCTCGTTGCCAAGTTGAAGTGGCCGAAACGCTGAATAAACGTAACGCTTTGATCAATGACATTCTGCTTGGAACGCTGGTGCCGCAGCTTGTCTTGGGCGGACTTGCCGGTGCCCTTATTTGGTTTGGTATCGGACGAGCGCTTAGCCCACTTGATCGGCTTTCCCGTGTGATTGACCAACGTTCGTCACGCGATCTGGGCCCGATTGAGCCGAGCGCGACGCCCGAGGAAACCAAATCTCTGGTAAATGCACTCAATTCATTGTTCGAAAAGTTGAAAGAATCAGGGTTAGCACAACAACGCTTCATTGCCACTGCGGCCCATCAACTTCGCACCCCCCTGGCTGCCTTGAAGGCAGAAACCGAGCTGGCGCTATTTGAGGCGGGTTCGATCGATGCACGCGAAAAACTGGAACATATCAATCAATCGGCAACCCGCGCCTCGCGCCTCGCAACACAATTGCTGGCCCTCGCTCGCGCTGAGCCTGACGCACATCGCGTCGATCCAATTGCCACCGTCGACCTTACTTTTCTGGTCGAAGAACATATCGATGAATGGGTGCGAATGGCCGGACCCAAGAATATCGACCTAGGCTTCGAGCTGCACCCGGCCGTTATGTCGGGAAAGGCCGTATTGCTGCGCGAGTTAATGCGCAACCTTGTACACAACGCGCTTGAATATTCGCCTGAAAACGGAAAAGTAACCGTTCGCTGCGGTATCGACACAAATGATTGTTTCTTCGAAGTCGAAGACAATGGCGTCGGTATTCCGCGGGAGTATCGTAAACAAATCTTCGATCGCTTCTTCCGATGCCCCGGCACGTCGGGTACTGGCAGTGGCCTTGGCCTTGCAATCGCGAAGGAAGTCACATTAGCACACGACGCTCGCATCACCTTGAATGACGCGCCCGGAGGAACCGGGACATTGGTGCGCGTCACATTCCCTTCAGCCGAAGAACGTCAATAAAACGCTAGACTCTAATTAGTCATTTTGGTGGCGATGGCACGTAGTGCTGGCGCATTAATTTCTTATCCAATTCCAAACAAGAACGAAAAACACGATGAAACTCAAAGATCTCGGTCCCGGCCTAATCACCAGCGCGGCAGACGATGACCCCAGCGGAATCGCGACATACTCCCAAGCGGGCGCACAGTTTGGCTTTAATATGTTGTGGACTGTCGTATTTACTTTCCCGTTAATGGCGGGGATTCAAATGGTCAGCGCGCGACTAGGCTGCATGACCGGGCGCGGTCTCGCGGCGAATATCAAGCTGCAGTACCCGAATTGGTTGCTCTTTGGCATCGTCGGGCTGTTGCTGGTAGCCAATACCATCAATATTGCCGCTGACATCGCCGCCATGAGTGAAGCCGTCCGATTGCTCTTGGGCGGTTCTGCTCACGTATATTCAGTAACATTTGGCTTACTGTGCTTAGTTCTGCAAATATTTCTTCGATACGAAACCTATGTGCGATATTTGAAATGGCTAACGTTAGCGCTTTTGGCCTACGTTGCCGTTATCTTTACTATTCAAGTACCGTGGCTTCAGGTGATTGAGCGCGCCGTTTGGCCGCACCTCACGTTCAACAACGATACGATCACCATGATTGTGGCGGTGTTCGGCACAACCATTAGTCCTTATCTATTTTTCTGGCAGGCTGCCCAGGAAGTGGAAGAACTGGGGGCCCTCGAGAAAAAGAATGGAAGCCGGACGCTCCTTCCGTACCCCGTCGATATTGCTCAAGCGCATATGCGCCGGATCAAATGGGATACCTATTTCGGTATGGGTTTCTCGAATTTGATCGCGTTCTTTATTATTCTCAGTACGGCGGCGACGCTGAACAGCGCTGGCATCACGAACATTCAAACATCGGCCCAAGCAGCGGAAGCATTACGTCCATTGGCCGGCGAATTCGCCTACCTTTTATTTGGTTTAGGTATCATCGGCACCGGCATGCTCGCTGTTCCTGTGCTGGCCGGATCGGCCGCCTATGCGGTCGCGGAGGCGATGGGCTGGCGGGCTGGACTGGATCTAGCGCCCAAAGAGGGGCGCGGTTTCTACGGCATTATTGCGGTCGCTACGTTAGGTGGCGTAATTCTTGATTTTACGCCGACCGACCCCGTGAAAGAACTGTTTTGGAGCGCAGTGATCAACGGTGTCATTGCCGTTCCTATCATGGCCGTGATGATGTTGCTCGGATCGAAAGAAAGCGTCATGGGGCGGTTTGTGATCCGCAAGCGTCTGCGCCGTCTGGGGTGGCTGGCCACGTTCGCCATGGCTGCGGCGGTAGTCGCAATGTTCGTAACCATGTAACACAAAAAAGATCACCGGCGCGAAGTTGGAAAACGAATACGACGCGAAAACGTCGATGTCGAACGGGGTCTTGCGCAACGGCGTCAGTATTTAATCGAACTGGCTCCGCTCGGCAAGGTACGCACGTTTAGCCGATCGAGATTAACGAACTGATAGCCATGGGCAACGAGCCAGGTCAGCCCTTCCGCTAATCCTTCGGCTGTATCGGATTTCGGTTTATTCATATGAGCAATCACTATGTCGCCAGTTTTGACGGCCTTGAGCCGCGCCACGATGGCGCCTTTGGGCAATGTCGCACCGACATCGGCATTGACAGAAAAGCCTGCAATCTTGTATCCCAGCCCAGTGATTGCATCTATCGCACCCGGATCGTATTCAGCGGTTGCGCCACGATACCAATGCGGCAACGTACCACTGATCTTCTCGACAGCGTGGGCGCCCTCAACCACTTCTCGGCGCAAATGCGCAACGTCCGGCTCGCCCAATATCCCGTAAACGCGGCGACCGGGTCCGATCACCGCGGGAACATGATTCGCTCCGTGGTCTTCAATTTCGAAGAGGTTCGCGTGGGCTTTGATAAGTGCAACGCCCGCTGGATTTGCATCAATCCATCGCTTCGTTGCGAAAATCGTAGCCGGGATATGATGCTCTATCAGAAACAAGATCAAATCCCGATCAAAGCTTCCGCCGCACGCATCAAGGGTCAAAGCCGCGATCTTTTGTTCCACTGCCGGAATGGCGAGCATTTGGTGAACCTCGACCGGGTGGACGACGGCAAAGGCCGGCGCCGACAGCGTGAACGCCAAGAATGTTAAAAATATTCGTCTCATAACCGCTATAACGCGTGAGCCACAACTTCGGTTGAGTGAGATCGCCGCGCCGATGCAATTATTGTCGTAGACTCCAATCGTTCAGTTCTTTGATTTTTGGCAAAAACAATGAAAATGGTACAAATCAAGACTCAGGCGTCCGCCGATAAATTACGAATGCGCGATTCACCTGATGACCTTTCCGCCGCTTCGCGAACCTTGCGTGGAATAGCGCTTTTTGAAGCCGCGAAGGGCTTATTGGTGTTGCTTGGAGGCATAGGCTTATTTGAACTTATTCACCGAGATGTCCAGCAGATAGCGGAGCAACTCATCGCTCATACCCACCTGAATCCTGCGAATGGTTACCCGCGAATCTTTTTGGATTTCGCTGGTAAAGTTACTGACGGTAAACTATTTGCATTGGCATCGCTCGCCCTTGCATACGCCCTGATTCGTCTGACGGAAGCGTATGGTCTTTGGTTCGAACGTCGATGGGCGCA
>JANMJR010000419.1:0-5947 GCA_031371465.1 Pseudomonadota bacterium | reverse complement strand
GCCAGCAACATGACGCCGGCATCACTGGTCATGTTGCCGCCATCAAAACGGCCCTCGATAATTCGCCGGCCAAGCCGGCCCATTTCTATTGGCTTCGAGGTGAAACTCTCGGTACAATTTGGCATCGGCGTTCCTTGCGTGATCATTGGCTTCGACACCTTTATCAACGCGGCTTACAGACGGAACGCCGACCTCGATTTGAATACTACGGTGAAATATTCGGGTTAGACCTAGATTGCAGCGGTTGCAGTCATTGAACAGAACAGCCTGATTTGGCCGGCGACCGCACCTGCAAACATACAACTCGATTTTAAAAGTTGCCTCAAAAAATCGCGCTTTTTTCAATGATATCGGTCATTTTCTGTCGTTGAATCCTGTCCCACATGGAGGCGTTCATAGCCAACCGCGGCCAGCTAATGGAAACCCACTATGCCATCCACACACCAAAGCCCCAAATATGTTCCAGGGGGTTTTGGGGTCTGCGCGGATCGGCAAGATAAAGGGCTGAACAATCGAGCCGAGAACTCTCACCCGCCGACGCAAGAACGAGAACGCCGAACGCGCAGCGTCAAGTCGGCCAAACGAGCGCAGCAATTCCTAGCGGTCTTCAGTGTAATTCGATCTTTCTTCCGTGCTGAAAGGCATTTCCGAAGGGCTGAGAACTATCGAGAATTGATGCAATGACGATTCTGCAATTGACGCGAAGTCGTCAATTTTCCCGCAGCGGCCCGACGCGTCGAGTTGCTTTGGGATGATCGAGAGAATTCACGCTCAAAATACTTTCTCGCGTCGTTAAGTTGACGATGCCGCAACGATCGTTCGTTAGCTTATGTGTCTTTTGGTTTAGCACGTTTGACCTATTGTCCTGCGCGTGCGTCGCGATCAATCTGCAGACTTGCTCGCGGCATGCTGACTTCAACCCAGCGCATATTGCCGCCAGGTGGCGCATCGCCTCCTGGCATTGATAGCGATCCATCCGGCGGGCCGAGCTTTGCGCATGCGCGAGAGACAACCACGGAGTAACTGCAATGGAACTTTCATGCAAGCGTCTGCCCGCCGCGATTTCTGACGGGCGCGATATTGGCCTTCGTCCAGGGCACTTTCGCTGCGGATAGTGGTGATTGCTTAAACCCTACCGCCACGGCTACCGCAATGCCCTCTGCGGCTTGGCCAGACTCGCAGGACCAGATAGCACCCGCGAGCCCACCGCTCACACTGTTCATTGACGCGCCTAGCGGCAACAAGCTGCGCCATGTCTATGCGCCAGATAAGGGTTGGAAACTTTTCGACCGTCCGCAGGGCGCCAATGTGGCTGCCGTCGCACACTCTGCTTCGGCGATGCAAGCGCCGACCACTGTGGAGGAGCCGCTAACCGTGTTCATCGACGGACCGACTGCATACACCTACGTCTGGATGTCCGATCAAGGCTGGAAATTTGTCGGCCACATCGCTGACCAAAAGCCGTGACTGACACTCGGGTAGTGAAGCGCGCGTGGGGCTGACGCGTCGCGGCGGTGGGAGAATGGCATTCGCGTGCCTTGTCCCCATCATGGTGCTCGCTCTCGTCGTTGCAGAGTCGACCTGGGCTGGTACCGGGGCAAAAAGCGTAAGCCCGCCGATCACGGATTTCGGCATCGCAAGCGCTTGGCGTACCCTGCGCGCCATCGACTGCGCCCGCCGCCACGGCAACGACTACGAGGGGCTGGCAGCGCCCTCCATAGTCAACTACGCGCGTACGCAAAGTCGTGACATGTTCGTGCGCGCGGTATGCCCGGCTAGCACAGCATTGCGCCGATAGCCGAACGAATCGACGACATCCACCGATACTTTCTGGGTTGGGCCAACGGGACCATAGGCCCCGGGGCGCGGCCCGGACCTCTCTAGCGATGCTTCGTCGAATCCTCCGGTCGTCAGCGTGTCGACTGGGCGCTATTTAAGCAGTAGTCTGCTGTCAACGCCACGACGTAAGAAGCCGCTAGCGCTAGCGAGAAGATCAAAACGCTCCGGGTCACACCCTTCCGAATATCCGCGTCATCCATGTAACGCCTCAAGTAGTAACTCGCGATGAAGAAGGCGATCGTCGATAACACCATGCTCAACATGCCGTCATTTCGTTTCAGCGGTTATTTAGGCATTGTCAAATAGTGCGGGTCGCAATGCAATAGTAGGATGGAGACAATTCCCTCATACCGTGGTTATCGTTTTCCCTGCGAAATAATTGCCAATTGTACGTGGCTATACTTTCGAGTTTGTTAAAGTTTTCGTGACGTTCAAGAAATGAGGTTGGAGCGCGGGGTGAAAGTATCGGGCGAAGCGATTCGATTGTGGACGCTGGAATTTGGAGGCGAGTACGCGCGTCGGCTTCGTCACGGATACGCTTGCCTCCTATGGAGTGGCCCACGCCGAGGTGATGTCGCAAGTCGCACATCTTCGCGGTCGATGCTTAAACAATCGAGCTGAGGATTCGCATCAGCCAACCCGGGAACGCGAACGCAGAATGCGCCAATTCAAATCCATACGACACGCACAGCGGTTTTCGTGCATGGTGCTGTGGCAAATGAATTTGGGTTGGGCGACATGGTGTACGTGCCTGCAACTATCGAACAATAATGCATCAGCGATTCGTAACGTGGAAAGAAGTAAGAGGCAGTTCGACCCGACCAATGTAACGCTGATTGACGGCTGGGGGTGATAACGCGGAAATGCTCTGGGGTTCGCTACGCTTTCCCTGGCGTGTGTCGAATTGCAGGCCGCCTGGACCAGCACCCAGACTTTCAGTGGCGGCTATATTGAAGACCGAAGGCATCCAGGATATATTGTCACATCCGAGTCGATCAATTTCGCATAGTGGCGTTGTTGACTCCCCGGTATCTATGGCCCGAATTTCAACGGCGGAAGCGATTGCATCTGGATCCCTGGATTCTAAGATTGCCGGCTACGCGCCCATAATATTCACAACGTCGCATGCTATCCGCCAAGAAGACAAAGCAGAGATTTACTTCGCGGGCTATAGCCTCTCGGAAATGCAAGGTAAGCCGCCGCGGCAAGATAAAGTAAAGTGATTCTGCTCAACGCAAGCGAGACGGGAGCTCGCTTGTGAGAGGGTGTAAACCAAATACTTCCCACAATCAATATTCTAAAAGGATGAGGTAATTCGCAACCGGACCCCCGGCCGCCATCTTGAACAAACATTGTGTGTTTTGTGAGTTTCAGCATGTCTGTAGACCGATCGCCGAAATAGATGACAGTATTACTTGGTTGAATTAGCGCAAAAGAATTACGCAGATACGAAAAGAAGGGCATATTCAGGATTAAGCAACTGTCGTAGCCAAAGCCTGCGCCTGTGGCGCGCGCCATTGCTTTGCCACGAACTGCGTGCCGCCTGCCCGCAGGGCCGGAAAAAAAGTATACTGACCATGGCAAACTCTTTCCTCAAAACAACTCGATCCGCATGAATCTCATCCGCAGCCTCCTCGTCGCGAACCGTAGCGAAATTTCCATCCGTGTCATGCGCGCCGCCTCAGAAATGGGCATCCGCACCGTCGCGATTTACTCCACTGAAGATCGCTTTGCGTTGCATCGCTTCAAGGCGGACGAGAGTTACTTGGTCGGCGCGGGCAAGAAGCCGATCCAAGCCTATTTGGATATCGACGATATCATCCGTATCGCGAAAGAAGCGCAGGTTGATGCCATTCATCCAGGCTATGGATTTCTTTCCGAGAACCCCGATTTCGCCGAGGCCTGTGCGAAAAATAACATTGTCTTCATCGGCCCCAAGCCAAGCGTGATGCGCCTGTTGGGTAATAAAGTGGCGGCGCGCGAACTGGCGCACAAGGCCGGCATTGCGGTTGTGCCCGCTACCGGCGCATTGCCGCAAGACCTCGCGAAAGCCAAAAAATTGGCGGACAAAATCGGCTATCCCTTAATGCTGAAAGCCAGTTGGGGCGGCGGTGGGCGCGGAATGCGGGTGATCGAATCGGCAAAAGATTTAATGGAATTGTTGGACGGCGCGCGCCGTGAAGCGAAGGCCGCTTTCGGCAACGACGAAATGTATTTGGAAAAATTGGTGCGCCGCGCACGCCATGTGGAAGTGCAAATTCTCGGCGACACGCACGGCAATCTCGTTCATTTGTACGAACGCGATTGCTCAGTGCAACGGCGCAACCAAAAAGTCGTCGAGCGCGCCCCGGCGCCGTATTTGAACGATGGGCAACGTGCGACTTTGTGCGAATCCGCACTCAAACTTGCGCGGGCTGCGAACTACACCCACGCCGGGACGGTGGAATTTTTAATGGATGCGGATAATGGTGAATTCTATTTCATCGAAGTCAATCCACGTATTCAAGTCGAGCATACCGTCACGGAAGAAGTGACCGGCGTCGACGTCGTGAAATCGCAGATACGGGTGAGCCAAGGCGCGCGCATCGGCGCGCCGAATTCTCACTTGCCCAACCAAGCCGAGTTGCGTTTGAACGGCCATGCGCTGCAATGCCGCGTGACCACAGAAGACCCGGAGAATAACTTCACGCCGGACTATGGACGCATCTTGGCGTACCGCAGCGCGGCGGGCTTCGGCATCCGCCTCGACGGCGGCACGGCCTACGGCGGCGCGGTGATTACGCCGTACTACGATTCGCTGCTGGTGAAAGTCACCGCCTGGGGCAATAGCAGCGACGAAGCGATTGCGCGCATGGATCGCGCGCTGCGCGAGTTTCGCATTCGCGGTGTCGCCAGCAATCTGCAGTTTTTGGAAAACGTGATTCGCCATCCGCAGTTCGTCGCCGGCACGTGCATTACCCGATTCATCGACGATACGCCGGAGCTATTTCGCATCACCGCGCGCCGCGATCGCGCGACGAAATTGCTGCGCTTTCTCGGCAACGTCGTGGTTAACGGCAATCCGGAAATGAAAGGCCGAAAAGTGCCCGAAGGAATTTTTGCGTCTGCGCCGTTGCCGCGCTTCGATCTCACCCAGCCCATTCCAAAAGGTTCGCGCGATAAGCTCAAAGAACTAGGCCCGGAAAAATTCGCGCAGTGGATGAAAAAAGAAAAGCGCGTATTGCTGACCGACACGACCCTGCGCGATGCTCACCAATCGTTGTTCGCCACGCGCATGCGCAGCCACGATATGTTGCCGATCGCGCCTTATTACGCGCGGCTCGCGCCGGAGTTGTTTTCCCTCGAATGCTGGGGCGGCGCGACGTTCGATGTCGCGATGCGTTTCCTCAAAGAAGATCCCTGGGAACGGCTCGTACACTTGCGCGCGGCGATTCCGAATATCGCGTTCCAGATGTTGCTGCGCGCCTCGAACGCCGTCGGCTACATCAACTATCCCGACAACGTCGTGTGCTATTTTGTGCAACAAGCAGCGAAAGAAGGCATCGATATTTTTCGCGTGTTTGATTCGCTCAACTGGGTCGACAACATGCGCGTCGCCATCGACGCGGTGGTCGAGAGCGGCGCGCTGTGCGAAGCGGCGATCTGCTACACCGGCGATTTGTTCGACGCATCGCGCGCGAAATACAATTTGAAATATTACGTCGACATGGCCAAGGCGCTGGAGAAAGCCGGCGCCCATGTGCTCGGCATTAAAGACATGGCCGGTGTGTGCCGGCCGCGCGCCGCCCATGCGCTGGTGAAGGCACTGAAACAAGAAATCGGTTTGCCGATTCATTTCCACACCCACGACACCAGCGGCATCAGTGCTGCGAGCGTGCTCGCCGCCGTCGACGCCGGGGTCGATGCGGTGGACGGCGCCATGGACGCCATGAGCGGCCTCACCTCGCAGCCAAACCTCGGCTCCATCGTCGCCGCGTTGCAGGGATCCAAGCGTGATCCCAACATCAACCTCGATGCACTCAAAAGCTTGTCGCATTATTGGGAAGGCGTGCGCCGTTACTATGCGCCGTTTGAAGCGGATATGCGCGCCGGCACGTCGGACGTGTAT
>JANMJR010000383.1:0-3005 GCA_031371465.1 Pseudomonadota bacterium | reverse complement strand
GACGAATACGCTGGCAAACGAAGTATGACGGCGATTGCCGGAATCGAACGGCGATTTCCGCACCAGGCGATGCACGCCGGTTTCGCTGCGCAAATAACCGAACGCGTAATCACCGCTGATTTTCAGCGCCGCGGATTTGATGCCCGCCACATCACCGGCGGATTCTTCTAACACATCGACCGTATAGCCGCGTTTCTCGCCATAGCGCACGTACATGCGCAGCAGCATTTGCGCCCAGTCCTGGGCCTCGGTGCCACCGGAGCCGGATTGAATATCGAGGAAGCAATTGTTCGGATCCATCGGATTGGAAAACATGCGGCGAAACTCCATGTCCGCAACGGCTTTTTCCATGCCGACGAGGTCACCAGCGACGCTGCCCAACGCACCATCGTCGTCTTCGTCACGCGCCATGGCAAACAGCTCGCGCGAGTCGGACAAAGACTGATCCAGGCTTTCCAACGTCAGCACGATACCTTCCAGGGTTTTTTTCTCGCGGCCCAATTCTTGAGCCTTCTCCGCGTCCTGCCAAATGGCGGGATTTTCGGCGAGCTTGTTTACTTCGATTAGGCGCGAATGCTTGGTATCGAAGTCAAAGATACCTCCGCAACTCGGATGCACGCTGTGTCAAATCGTCGAGTTGAGCGGAGAGGGTATTGAGGCGTTCGGCTTCCATGATTCTGATTTCTTAAAATGGGGAATTATACAGTACGCCTTGTTGCTTACCGGCCCCAAACGCCCTATGCCTGGAAGCAATGGCCCAAGGCCACCCCGGCTGGGAGCGGCTCTCCAGCCATGCCGCGCCAACAGGCAATGGCCCAAGGCCACCCCGGCTAAATGCGGGGCGTGGCAACTCGCATCAATACGAACGGCAACTACGCCGACCGCTTTGCCGTCGGACAAACCCGGCGCGAGAACAGCGCCGCTTCGGCTTCTTTTTCTTGTTGGATCTCGGTGCGAACCCGCGCCATGTCTAAATTGCCCGCGCGGCGCAGAAGACTTTCGAAAATCTCCGGTTCCGGTAACGCGGGTTCGAGATATAAGATGATTTGTTCGCGCATAAGCATCAGTACCGGCGACTCGCTGATACCGAAGGACGCCGCGAGTTCCGGCTCATCTTCGATCACGATTTGCGCCAAATAGGCATCGGGGAACTGGGCATTCACTAGCGCCGCGTAATCTAGCATAGGTGTAGTGTCGGCGCCGCGGTACGACCAGACGATGATCAGGAATTTGCCGTTGTCCGCCGCCTGTTGGAATGCTTCGCGGTGAATCTTTAAAATCTCCATAGCGTCCTCCTAATGCTGAGTCATGCGTAGGTAAATCAGAGGAAGTTTTTCCGGTAGTCGAGCGATTTTATCCATCACCAAATAATTGCGACGGCCGAATATGGTGGAGACGTATTTGTCGGCCCGGGGGTCCAGGCTCATGCAAAACGGCTGGATGCCGTGACGCATCAATCCTTCGCAAGCTTTTTTCGCATCCATCATCAAATAGCGCGGATCGTGAACATCGATATCGGACGGCTCGCCGTCAGTTATCACCAACAATAGTTTGCGCCCGGATGCTTGCGCGCGCAAGAACTCGCCGGCGTGACGAATCGCCGGGCCCATGCGCGTGGAAAGTAGTGGCGTGATGCCGGCGAGTGCGCCTTTTGCCTGGGGCCCGTACGGCGCGCCAAAATCTTTAAAGCGGAAATAACTCACGTCGCGCCGGCTATTGGAAGTGAAGCCATGAATCGCGAATTCATCGCCCAACTCGCTCATGGCGTCAGCCAACAAAACCAGCGATTCTCGCGCGAGATTGAGCACGCTGGTGTTCTCGCTTCGGATGACATCGCCGGTGGATTTGGAAATATCCAGCAACACCAACACCGATAGATCGCGGCCGCGGCGCACGGTGCGCATGTTGATGCGCGGATCGGGTTGGTGCTGACTGCGAATGTCAATCACAGCCCGGATCGCGGCATCCAGATCCATGCGATCACCCTCGTGTTGTTTTCGCAGGCGCAACGCCTGCTGGATTTGCGCGGCGCGGATCAGCGCTTTGACTCGCTGCTGTAAGGCTTCGTGACGCTGCAACACAGCGTCGATCAAACTCGGATCGCCGAGCACAGACTGCTTCTCGAACAACGTACACCAAGATGGCCTCTCGAGGCCGATGGTGTAATCCCATTCGCCATAGTCGACGGAACGAGTGACCAGTTCCAGGGCGATGGCATGAGGCGAGTCTTGTTCTTTTTTGTCGGGATCGGGATCTTCAACCTGCGCGTCGCGTAATTCCGGATGATCGGCGCGATCCGCCTCTTCAGGATTGGTTTTAATTTCTTCGAGGACGATGTCGTCGTCCTCGTCCAACATTTGCGGCACATTGTCGTCGCCGTAATGCCACATAAACGAGTGATCGTCGCGGTACGGCGGTTGCACCACATAGGTTTTGTAGTTGAACTGCAGGCGCGTTTGGCCGATGTCGTTGGCGAGCGGATTCGCGAGTTCGACGCTGAGATTTTGATCGTCCAGCCGCGCCTGACTCTCGGCCCACATGCGGCGGCCACGCTCTACCCAGGGATGATCGTCCGTGTAATCGGGATCAAGCAAGGCGCGGGACAAGCGCGCGACGAGTTCTACGAAGGTCCCACCGAGTTCCGGTGTCGCGGTGTGCCAAGCTTTCCAAATATTTCGTAGACCCGGAAATTCTCGAATCGCCAAGGCCTCCGCACGTGCGTCTTCCAACATCGAAACGACCACGATCTTAATGGGCTTGTAGTTGCCGACCTTGAAGCGGTCCCGGGTAAAAGTCAAATGCGCCGCGGCGTGGGCCGCGGCGGCACGGTAAAGCTCGGCGCCTGGACCGATTTTTCTACCACCGTAAGCATCGGGCAAATAAATGGTTTGTCCATCAATGAACGGCCGATGATTATGGATCGCCAAATCTTTTTTGGCCTTGGGATGCATGATCCATTCGTGCCCCCACAGCGCGCGTAGATAAAGCTGCAAGCGCCGGTTGAC
>JANMJR010000348.1:0-33901 GCA_031371465.1 Pseudomonadota bacterium | reverse complement strand
CACTACATGTTTCAAACGCCGGGCTCGTCGGCCAAGCTTTTGACCGATGCCAATGATCCGCGGCGTAAAGATTACTTGACGCGTTTCGCCGATCGCGAAGGCCGAATATTCGTGCGCCGGTTCTTGCAAAAGTACCGCGATAAAAGCGTGCAAGAAGCGGAAGATTTATTGGTTCAAGGTGTTCGCGCGACCGATGCCAAGCTCGCCACGATTTTTCGCAGCATTGATCCCGACGCCGGGGAGGGTAGTTTCAGCGCCTTTCTGGGAAAACATCTCAGCGAAGACAAACCAAACGAAACCAAAACAAAAAGTCTTTATGAACAATATGCAGCGGAAAAATTCTCTCTCGCTGATCGTGGTTACATCGTCGGCGTGCACCCACTCGAGCTTTGGGTGGTCGGATTTTTGCGCACTAATCCCGGCGCAACGGAAGCGCAAGTTTTGGAAGCCAGTAGCGACGAGCGTCAAGCGGTGTATCGCTGGTTGTTTAGCACACGGCGCAAAAACGCGCAGGATCGGCGTATCTTGAACCTGCTGGAAGTAGAAGGTTTCCTCGAAGTGCATCGGGCGTGGAAACGCCTCGGCTATCCCTTCGATTCTCTGGTTCCGTCCTACGCCAGCGCTCTAGGAAGCTCCGCTGATCGTCCCGCCGCGCTGGCGGAATTGATGGGTATTATCGTCAACGAAGGCGTGCGCCGCCCGACGGTGCGATTGCAGAGCCTGCATTTCGCCGCCGCCACGCCGTACGAAACGCGCTTCGAACGACGCTTGAAAAGCGGCGAGCGGGTCATGCCCAAAGAAGTCGCCGCAGTCGCCCGTCGCGCCTTAATCGACGTCGTGCAAAGCGGCACGGCTAAGCGCTTGAACGGCGCGTTAACCGACGGTCACGGCAATGTTATCGAAATCGGCGGCAAGACCGGCACCGGCGATCATCGCTTTGACACCTACGGTAAACAAGGGCAGCTACTGTCCTCCCGCGTGGTGAATCGTTCCGCGACGTTTATGTTCTTGCTCGGCGATCAATACTTCGGCACACTTGTCGCCTACGTCCCCGGCGAAGAGGCGGCAAAGTATCACTTCACCAGCGCGCTCGCCACGCAGATTTTGAAAAACCTCATGCCGACACTTGGGACGTTATTCGACAGCGAGAAACAAGCCGGGTGCCGCTAATCGTTCCGTAACGTAGGCCTCGCCAGGAATCGCGCCTTGCCTGCCTCCTGGCGAGGCCTGGCTTGCCAGCGTGTATCCATAAGCATCTACAGTGGGAGTGCCTCGACCTACCTATAGCCCGCTACTCGCGCCGGTAGGACATTGCGAATCCACCCACGCTTGATAGACAATTTATTATCGTAAACTAGGCAAAAAAATGGGCGCCGAAGCGCCCAGAATTTGGAGGAGGAAGCAACTAAAGGAGATACATCAGAACAAGCTCAAAACCCCACACTTTGCAAAATCGATGCAACGGAAATCGCGGGAACAGATGCGCTGCCGCGTAAATACTCGATCGCCGAGGCAGCGAAATACAGCGGAATCAGGATCGCAATCAGAGCGGCTGCTAATTTCACTGTTTCGCCTGTAACTGCACGCAGTTCTAGAAATACTTGCATCAACGTGGCCTCGGTATCTGAATACCTATCTATACGCAAGTGCTGTGCCACTCTCAGAAACCAGAATGTAAACAATTGACACAAAAGAAATAACTGCCTGGCATGCGGGTTTTTCTTCTCGGCAGTGCGAAAAAACGTCGTCTTAAGGCGACGCAAATTGCCCCTTTTCGGCTACTCAATTGATTTCTTGGGCGCAAATGCGTCACCCGTTAGCGACATTAAACCAAAAAACGGGCGCACTGGGCGCCCGTGGATCACGATTTGGATCAGGGAGGAGGCGTTACATATGGTAAGCGCGTTCGCCGTGCTGTGATTCGTCCAGACCTTCGCGCTCTTGCTCTTCCGTGACACGCAGGCCAATCGTCAAATCGACAATCTTGAAAGCGATGAACGACACGACGGCGGACCAAATAAGCGTCGTCAACACCCCGGTCAACTGAATCATGAATTGTCCTGAGATCGAAAAATCAGGATTGGCTGCATCCTTGATATAGTCGTAAACGCCTTGGCCGCCGAGTGACGGGGCGGCGAAAATGCCGGTCGCCAATGCACCGAAAATACCACCAACGCAGTGCACACCAAACACGTCTAACGAATCATCGTAGCCGAGTTTGGCTTTCAGCCCAACCACCGCCCACAGGCAGATGACACCGGAGACTAAACCAATCACAATCGCACCCATCGGGCCGACAAAACCGCACGCCGGTGTGATGGCCACCAGGCCCGCAATCGCGCCGGAGGCCGCGCCCAACATGGTCGGCTTACCACGCACCATCCACTCGACGAACATCCAACTCAATGCCGCGGCGGCAGTGGCAAGATGGGTATTGATGAAGGCCAATGCCGCGAGGCCCGTTGCCTCGAGGTTGGAGCCGACGTTAAAACCAAACCAACCCACCCACAACATCGACGCACCGATCATCGTCATCGTCAAGCTATGGGGCGGCATCGCTTCTTTGCGATAGCCAATGCGTTTGCCGACCATTAAGCAACCGACCAAACCCGCGATACCCGCATTGATATGCACCACCGTTCCACCGGCGAAGTCCAACGCGCCCTTTGCCCAGAGCCAGCCGGCGGCATTGGTCACCTGTGCGAGGGTTTCATCGTTGGTGATCGCATCCGGTCCCGCCCAGAACCACACCATGTGTGCAATCGGCAGATACGAAAATGTGAACCACAGCACCATGAAAAACAGAATCGCCGAAAACTTCACTCGCTCAGCGAATGCGCCGACGATCAAACACGGCGTAATCGCGGCAAACGTTAACTGAAACGCGATATAAATGTATTCGGGAATGTAGACACCCTTGCTGAAGGTGGCCGCGATCGAACTGGTGGTCACCCCGCTCAGGAACATCTTACTCAGTCCGCCGAAAAACGCAGTGCCATCGGTGAACGCCACGCTGTAACCGTAGATCGCCCACAGGATCGACAACAAGGCGAACGTCGCAAATACTTTCATCAACATCGACAACATATTCTTCGCCCGCACCATGCCGCCATAAAACAGCGCCAAGCCCGGAATCGCCATCATAATGACCAATAACGTCGCGACGATCATCCACGCCGTGTCGCCCTTGTTCGGTGTGGGCGGCGGGGCGGCGACGGCCGGTTCGGCAGTCGGCGCCGCTTCCGCCACTGGGACCGCCGCATCGGCGGAAGCCGGCTCGGTTGCGGCCTGCGTTACGGCAGGCGCCGCACCCTCTTGCGGTTTCGCGTCCTCGGCCACCGCCATTGCGCTCAGACCAAACGCCACGAGCAACATCATCGTCAGAAATAGTTTTTTGAACATTATTGTCTCCCTATAAAGCGTCAGCGCCAGTTTCACCCGTACGAATGCGGATGACCTGTTCCAACTCGAAAACGAAAATCTTGCCATCGCCGATCTTCCCGGTATTTGCGGCTTTTTCAATTGCTTCTATCACCTGATCGAGCAATTCCGTTTTTACGGCTACGTCGATCTTGATCTTTGGCAAGAAATCCACGACGTACTCAGCGCCGCGATATAACTCGGTGTGACCTTTTTGCCGACCGAATCCCTTCACTTCGGTCACAGTGATGCCCTGCACGCCAATAGCAGAGAGCGCCTCGCGCACCTCATCCAGCTTAAAGGGCTTAATTACTGCCGATACCATTTTCATGATGACTCCAGTTTTTAGAACGTTTCGCTGACGGACAACACGCGGCCGCTGACCAACTGTGTTGATCTCCCCGACTTCGTTAACTTTCGATACGACAACACTTCTGAAGCACCAATGAGCAGAATCCGTGCCAGGAATAATATTTCTAGTTTTCAATTGGTTGAGCGAGACGCGGCACGAACGGGAAAGCTGACCGCACTATTCTGGCGCACGCAAACCGCCGCGCGCACTTGAATGGCGCATGGGTGGGAGGCCGGGTTTAACGAAAACTAAAATGCGAGCGGAAATTGGGTGCCTGAAGAAGCTCACCCTGCTTGCCCCGCGGCACGGCATGCCAGCAAAGGCAATAACCACGGGGTGGCCTAGGGCATGCGGGTCTTAGAGATGCGTTGAAAATACCATCGTGTCATTCCCGCGAAGGCGGGAATCCATAGTGCCTGTTCAATTCGTCGTGCCAAATGGATTCCGGCCGCGGGAATGAGCGGCTGGCCTCGGGCCACAGACAAGAATCGTCAGCGCAACGTCGACAATCGTTCGGTTATGATGATCACTCAACCAACTCGCGCGAGGAGCAAAACATGGAACAAACCCATACCGGCGACTGCGCCTGCGGCGCGGTGCGTTACCGCGTAGTCGGCAGACCGAACTTCGTCGCCGTCTGCCACTGCAAATTTTGCCAACGCCGACTCGCCGGCGCCTTCGCCATCATCGCAGTCTTCGACGAAAAAAATGTCGAGGTCACGCAGGGCAAATTAGCCGAATGCGAACATCGCTCCGACGAAAGCGGCCGCTGGCTAAAAATGAGCTTCTGTTCCAAATGCGGCACAACCGTTTGCCACACCGCAGAGGTTCGACCGGGCATGAGAAGTATCGCGGCGGGAACCTTCGATGAAACCGATTGGTTCGCAATTGACCGGCATATTTGGGTGCAGTCGAAGTTGCCGTGGGTGACGATTCCAGCCGGTGTCGCGACGTATCCGAAAGCGTTTACGCCGAATCCACAAACAGACTCCAATACCACGGCCAAAGCATGATCGGCGGGTGAAGCAGTGTCCCAGGAGCGCGAGAGTCTGAGCAATTCTACCCAGTGGGGCGCTGGCCGAGCGCTACCCCCGGCCATCGCATCGAATTGTCAGATCATTTCCAACACATACGGCGGAAGGCGCTTTCGCTTTTCTTACCGTGCTTACATCGGAGTTTAATATGAGTTTCGTCGAAAGTTCTTCATTTGAGTCGATCTGCAATACTACGAGCCGCGTACGTTTTAGCAATACAGATGCTGAGCAAATGCGGACTCACCTGCAAATTACCCACCGCAACGGTCTCGATCTGTCGATTGAAGACGTGGTTGATCTTGCAGAAATGCTGCAAGAGGGGATTGTGACGCCTCAGTCCCGCGATCTTCAAACCGATTTCGTTTTTGTCAACGTCGACGCAGGTCGCGGTTTCTTGGGGGGTAAAAAACCAGCGTTCTCACTTTCGCATCCGACATTTATCGACATCAATATTTCCCGGGGCCAGTGCTAGGGCGCCTTCTTCGCGCGCTCGTTGGGATCAACAACCTCTATCGAGCCGGGGGTTACTCAACGGCCCGGCACTGTGAGATAGCCCGGTAAGTTGGGGTGAGGAACGAACCCCAACAGTTCTCTCTAAGTGTTTGCCTGCGATCTTCTACGCATCGTGCGTCCGTGCCCGCGAAATCATTCGCTTGACGGCAGAGCCCGCATGCACCGCAACGATCTCAATATCGGGATGCTGATTCACGAAAACGCGGAACACTTCGTCGGCAAACGCTTGCCCGATGGACGTGACGCCCACGAAATCGAAAACCACCACTTTGAATAGATCGATTCTCGCGAGCAGCCGTTTCGCCTGCGAGCGGGAAACCAGATTGTCGTCACCGTACTGCGTAAGCTTCACGGGAACAACGGTCTTTGTGAAACCGTAATTATCGTCAGTGGTAAATTTATCAAATATTTTCGTAGTCGTTCGCGATGTGTGGTTTTCGAGGCGCATCACGACCCCGGTTCCGCGCAGTGTATTGTCATCTTCGATAATCCAGTCTTCGGTGTCATCAAAATTGTGAGAAAAAAACACGCCCCCGGAAAGTATTCTGTATTCATCGAACATTCGTGACGCAAAGAAAATGCCTTCACCCGAATGGTTTTTCGGATCGGTGGTAAATTTCCCTTTTGCCAGTTCTAGTACGGCGTGGCGTTCGTCTAACAACCCTAACGCCATTTGAATTTTCTTAAAGATACCGATGCCGTCGTCGTACAAGGATATTTTCGTGTTGGCCGCCGTTTTGCTAAAAGTCACGCGGATTGAAATGCCTTCGGAATGATCGATCGCGTTGTTAAACATCTCGGTGAAACCGGAGTGCCAGATGTTCATGACGTTCGTGGGCAGTTGCCCCAAAGACGGTGCAACATCGTCGCGCCAAACCTGGTCTTCGCTGATCTTTCCGTCGAGGCGATAGTATTTTTGCCAGCTTACACTTGGAACCAGTTGATAAACCTTGTTCCTTGTCTGACCCGCCTCCGAAATCACTCCTTCCTCGACTAAGCGTTGCACATGTTTGTGCACCGCCTGGCGCGAAAGCGCGAGCTTATTGGCGACATGTGCGATGATGTCGCTGGGGTGCTTTTCGACGTTTTCGATAATAAATTTTCGCGCGACTTCGCCGCGCGCGCGTATTTGGGCCATTGTTTTTGTCAACTTAACGATAATATATTGTCAACTTAAATATTATCATTGTCAACTTAGTAGGGTGCATAAATGCACCCTACGAAAATTTCATTTGCCGCACATAACCATGGTCCGCGCCTATCTCATCGCGTTTTCGCTCTCCCTCGGCGTCACCGTCTCGAATTCCTTCGCGCGCTTCGCGTACGCGTTGGTGCTGCCGGCGATGCGCGGCGAGCTGGGGTGGAATTATGTGCAGTCCGGTTGGCTGAACACGGCGAACGCGATCGGCTATTTGATCGGCGCGATTCTCACGCGCTTAGTTATTCGCCGCACCGGCAATCGGCGCTTGTTCATCTTTGGCGTGTTGTTGACTTCGCTGGCGATATTAGGAACGGGATTCACGCGCGATATTTTTTGGCTGGGCTTTTGGCGCATGCTGTCGGGCATCACCGGCGCGGCGGCGTTTATCGGCGGCGGCGCGTTGTCGGCCAATGTGGCGCCCAACCAACTCAAAATCGCCTCGACCACGACGGCGATTTATTTCGCCGGCGGCGGCATCGGATTTATTTTGTGCGGCGTGGCGATTCCGTTATTGCTCGACGCAGCGGGCCCGTCCGCTTGGCCGAAGGCTTGGATTGGGATGGGCGTCGCGGGCTTGGCGATGTTTTTCGCATGCGTCTGGGCGGCGCTGCAAGTTGACGAGCCGAATATGGAACCACCGACCCTATCGAGCAACGGCGTCGCCGCTTCACGCGGGGTGAAACAATTGGCCCCGAGCCTCGTCGCTTACGCGCTGTTCGGCTTGGGCTACATCGCCTATATGACCTTCGTGATCGCTTGGATGCGAGATGGCGGCGCGGCCACGAGCTCGGTGATCGCGGTTTGGTGCGCGTTCGGTGTCGCCAGTTTGCTCGGGCCCTGGCTATGGCGCAAACCATTGCAAACCTGGCAACCGGCGCGAATGATGGCCGCGGCAATCGCGATGCTGGCGGTGGGCTCGCTATTGCCGTTAATGCATGCGGGAAGTGCGTCGCTGTTCGCCTCCGCGGTGTTGTGCGGCACGTCGATGTGGAATATTCCGAGCTCCGTGACCAACCTCGCCAAGCGCGCGTTGCCGAAACAAGCTTGGGGTTCGGCGGTGGCGACATTCACAATTGTGTTTTCGCTGGGCCAAATCATCGGCCCCGTCGCGACCGGCTGGTTGGCCGATCTATTCGGCTCGCTGCGCATCGGCCTCGCGCCCGCCGTGGGCGTGCTGACAGCGGGTGCGCTGATCGCGCTGGCGCAGCGCGATGTGGTGCATGCGAAAGTCAAAGAGGCCAGAGAGTAGCCTCGGATCACGACCGTTCATCGGCCGCCGTTTCGCTATTGCAATTTTTCTGGTAACGTCGTCGCAGATGCGTGCACGGTGGCGTAGAGAAGTGTGACAAGGGGATCGGCATGACTTCATCATCGCAGGTGTTTGCGCGAACAGCCAAAGGCGACTTAGAATCGACTGGCAGTACGCGGCTGTCCGCTGGACTAATAAAAATCCTCCGCTTGGTCGATGGCAGTTCTAGCGTGGGCGAATTATCTTCTCTTTCGGGCATTAGCCCCACCTTGTTGGAAACCACACTGGAAATACTTCTCGAAGATGGGATGGTGAAACTAAGTGGGCGAAAGGATCTAGGGCCATCACCGCCTGCGCCGCTCGATCGAAATCGCCATTCTGCATCGAAGGCGCAAAGCCGAAATCCACTCGAACCGCAGGAGCAAAATTTGTCGCCCGCGACCGATTTCCTGGGGCAAATGATGCGCGAGGTTCAGCACGGCCTGGCAGAGGGTAAGCCGGACGCCGCCGCACCGCCTGCGCCCGAATTGCCGAGTAAGGTCAGCGAGCCGCCAGCCGTGCCCGTGGTGCAATCGGACGCGAACAGCGCAAGCAAACCCGCGCCGACACCAAGCACAGAGACCCAGGTAAAAGAACAAGAAGTTGCTCGGCGCAAAGCGGAAATGGCCACCAAGCCGGGTGCGGAGCGGTATGCAAAACTGAAAGCTGAAGCGCAAACCAAAACCGCGGCGCGCGAAACGGAATTCTTGGCCGCAGCCGCTAACGCCAAAGAACTAGCCGTCGTAAAAGCCAGGGCGGAGGATGAGGCAAAGTTGCGCGCCCAAGCAGAAGCCAAGGCGAACGAAGCCGAACGCAAGCGGCTCGCGCTAGAGCAAGAAGCGCGCGCGCTGGTGGCAACTGAAGCCAAGTTGAAGACCGAGGCGCAGGCACACCATCGTGCCGAAGAAGAATCGCGTTTGAAAGCCGCGGCGCAAGCCAAGGCGCGCGAAGACGAAATGCTTCGGCGCGCGGATGAGGCAGCGCGTTTAAAAGTTGACGCCGAAGCCCGAGCGGCGGCAGATCATCAAGCGCGACTCAAAGCCGAGGCTGCGGCGCAAGCGAAGGACGAAGAACTCAAGCGGCTGGCGGCGGAAGCCGAAGCCCGCGCGCGTGAAGAAAAAGCGGCCGCGGAAGCGGACTATCAGGCGCGGCTGAAAGCGCAAGAGGAGCACCAAGCTCGCTTGGACGCGGAAACAAATGCGCACGCGGAAGTAATGCGGTTGAAAGCCGAAGCCGAGGCGCGGGCCAAAGATGAAGAGCGCCAGCGGGCCGAGGAAGAGGCGCGAATCGTGGCCCAAGCTGAAGTGGAATATCAAGCGCGAATGAGGGCCGACGAAACCGCGCGAGCCGAAGCCGAATCCATCTCCGAGCAAGAAGCACGCATCGAACACGCGATTCAAGCAAGGGGCAAAGAATCGATGGCCCATGCCGCCTATGTTCAGTATGGGCTGGTGGATTTGCCGACGGAAGCGGACGAAATAGCGACGTTAAGCGAATCGCGATCACCTATCCCCGTCGAGCTCCCCACCCTGGAGGAACGCGAACCGTTTGCGAATCAGGATTTCGAGGACACGCCTGCCCCGATAGCGCAACACAAGAGCGAAGCCGTTCAGCCGAGCGGATTTTCGCCCGCGCAACGGGCGCTAAAGTCGTCGAGTTGGGCCACTAAAATTGATGATATTAGTCCGATTCGCGTGCACCGGCGTCGGGCGGAAATCCCGTGGGGTAAAATCGTCGCCGCTTCCTTGCTGCTCGTGCTCATCGCGCTTGGCGCACTGCGGCTGTTTCCGCAAACGCAACTGCGCCAAGAAGCTGAACGTACGCTCATGGAAAGTCTTGGCGTGCCAGTTAGCGTCGCCGCGGCGAGCGTGGAGCTGTTCCCCACGCCATTGGTGCGGTTTGAAAATATAACCATCGGCGAACCGGCGATTATTCGCATTGGCGCGATCAACGCCACACCGGATACGGGCGCCTGGCTAAGTGGTACAAAGTCTTTTCGGGCGGCGGAGTTAGCGGCGCTGAGCTTTACCCCGGAATCCTACGGACGCATTTTTGAATTATTGCTCGCGACGCGCACCCGACTGACGCTGCCCGTGCGCCAGATTGTCATTCCCGACATGAACGTCCCGCCCAACGGCTTAGGGTTGAATGCCGTGGCTTCGGCGCTCGAATTGTTGCCGGAGGGCGGGTTACGCAAAGTCGTATTTACCGCAAAAAACGGCCCAATGAAGGTGGAACTCAAGCCACAAGATTCCCATTTTGAACTGACATTATCCGCGCCGACTTGGCGGCTGCCTGGAACCGATATCACCCTGGAAAGCCTCAATGCGGCGGGGCAATTGAAATACAACGAATTCGTTATCGCCAATTTCAATGGCCGCGCATACGGCGGACGCATTGAGGGTCAGGGCGCGTTGCGCTGGGGCGATCGTTGGCGACTCAACGGAACGTTCAAAGCCGATGGCCTGAACATTGATCGCTTCCCCGACGTGCCAGTGGTATCCCAGGGTAAGTTGGATCTAAACGGTCGCTTTGATGCGGCGGCCGACGATTCGGTGAATCTGCAGAGCCGCTTGAAAGTCGGCGGCAAGTTTTCGCTGCAAAGCGGCAAGCTTTCGGGTATCGATATGGCGCGCGCCATCGCGGAGAGCCCGAAAGATGTCTTCGGCGGCATGACGCCGTTTAAAACCCTGGTTGGCGTGTTTCAGTCGAGCGCCGGCAGCCATGAATTGCGTAACATGCGCTTGGCGGGAGGCGCGCTCAGCGCAAGCGGCCAAGCACATGTTTCCCCGACCAAAGAGTTGAGCGGGCGCCTGAGTGCCACGTTGATCATCAGTCCAAGGCGAATGCAAGAAACGCTATATCTGAGTGGCAGCGCCGCGAACCCGATCATCCGCGCCGAGAAATAGCCTATCCGGCCGCACCATTGCAAGCGGTGCGGCTGCGGGTGTGTCATAACCTGCTAGACTTCCGCCATGGGTTTTACGCCGCCGCGATAAGAGGTCAGCCGATATGATGCAAAGCAAGTTCATCGAAGAAATCACCGCGAAACTTTCCGAGCTCGCGGCGCAGAGTCCGTTAAAGGATTTCGAGAAAAATTCGCGGGCGATGCTGTCGTCCATGTTCGCGAAACTGGATTTGGTGACACGGGAAGAATTCGATGTACAGACCGAAGTGTTAAAGCGCACGAGGGAAAAACTTACGGAACTTGAAGCCAAACTCGCAGCGCTAAAAAAACAGCCCTAGCCCCGAGCATCTAGCTGACTCATCATTCATCCCTCATGGCCCTAGGCCACCCCGTCCTTTCACGTTATTAGTATATGTCCCTAGCCGTTCTCTACAGCCGCGCTTTGGCCGGCATGGACGCGCCACAGGTAACAGTGGAGGTTCATCTTTCCGGTGGTTTACCCAATTTCACCATCGTCGGCTTGCCGGAAATGGAAGTTAAGGAAAGCAAAGATCGGGTTCGCGCGGCGTTGCAAAATGCGCGGTTCGAGTTTCCGGCACGGCGCATCACGGTCAATTTAGCGCCGGCGGATCTGCCAAAAGAAAGTGGCCGTTTCGATCTGCCGATCGCACTGGGGATTCTTGCAGCCACCGGCCAGATTCCCAGCGACAAGCTTTCTGAATATGAGTTTGCCGGTGAGTTAGCGCTCACCGGAGAGCTGCGGCCGATCCGCGGGGCGCTGGCAATGACCTTTAAAGCGGTTAAATCCGGACGGGCGTTTGTCTTACCCCTCGAATCCGCCAAGGAAGCGGCGCTGGTAGAAAACGCGATCGTCTATCCGGCAAAATCCCTGCTGGACGTCTGTGGGCACCTTACCGGACGGGCAATACTAGCGCGGTTTTGTGAGCAGCCATCGCCGCAAGCCGCTTCCTACCTTGATTTTGGCGAGGTCAAGGGTCAAACGCAGGCAAAACGCGCGTTAGAAATCGCTGCGGCGGGCGTTCACAGCGTGCTTATGGTGGGCCCGCCGGGCACGGGAAAATCCATGCTCGCCCATCGCTTTCCAGGGCTGTTGCCGAGCATGACGTTGGACGAAGCACTGGAATCGGCCGCGATTCAGTCCCTCGGCAGCGGCGGTTTCAGGCTGGAGAATTGGCGCCGCCGCGTGATTCGCTCACCGCATCACACCGCCTCAAGCGTGGCGTTAGTCGGCGGTGGCGGCAACCCAAAACCCGGGGAAATTTCCCTCGCGCATCACGGCGTTTTGTTTCTCGATGAGCTGCCGGAATTCGAACGAAGAGTGTTAGAAGTCTTGCGCGAACCGCTGGAGTCCGGCCGCATCACGATTTCTCGTGCAGCAAGGCAGGCGGACTTTCCGGCGCAGTTTCAATTGGTCGCGGCGATGAATCCATGCCCCTGCGGCTACCTCGGCCATCCTAACGGCAAATGCCGCTGTACGCCGGACCAAGTGGCGCGCTACCGTGGCAAAATTTCCGGGCCGTTGCTCGATCGCATCGACATACAAATTGAAGTGCCGGCCTTGAGCGAAAGCGAATTGACGAAACAAGCGGACGGCGAATCCTCTAGCGCGGTACAAGCGCGCGTGGAAATCGCCTACCAGCGCCAGTTGACGCGGCAAGGCAAACCTAATTCACGGCTGGCGACGAAAGAAATCGATCGGCTGTGCAAGCCCGACGAGGCCGGAGAAAATTTGCTGAAGCAGGCGATTTCGCGCTTAAGTTTATCGGCGCGAGCCTATCATCGCATTTTGAAATTAGCGCGCACCATCGCCGATCTTGCGGGAAAAGACAACATCACCAGTGCCCATATCGGCGAAGCCATTCAATACCGTAGGCTGGACCGATCGGCGTCCGGCTGAACAACGTTGGATTTTTGCTTCCGGACTATCTTAAATATAGAAGTCGCGGCCCGATCTTACAGGCAGCATTAGAAAACATGGGCGGCGACCGGCCAAAAGTGTTCCTTCGATGCCCGCTATCCGAATTCACAATTTCCGCTGTTTACCGTCATTGAAATTGACAAGCGAATTTTTCTCGCTGCCCCGAAACTTGCCGTTCAGAAAAATTTGAATCGGCCATTGGCGAAGGTCGGCTTGGCGGCGACCAACGAAGATTTCCCAATCCCGCCGCTAGGACGTTCAGCCTCCGGCCACGGGCCGACCGCTGGGGCGAACAACGATCGGTTAAACTCAAATTCACGCTTACCAGCGGACTCCCGACATTCGACGTTCGTGCAAATTGGCGCCGCGCTGACGCAACCCCTTCAATCGATCTACTGCGATAACGCCCGGATCTTAGATATTGCATATAACTTCGGTAAGAACTAGTGACTTGGGGAACGGATCGCTCACGCTAGCGCAAGCTGTCCTTAACGACACGAGCTTCGGCCGGAGGGCGCAACCTCGAGCCGTTAACAAGGTTACAACCCGTGCACCGCGCTTGGCCGAAGCGTGGCGTGGTTTGAACGAGTTCAACAAATCGCGGCGATGATTAACGCTGAAGCTCGTGTAGCCGTTGTCGGGAATACGGGTGACCACGCATTGCCCTTCGCTTCCTCCGCTTAGTATTGACATGCAAGCGTAGTTGGCGCAAATTAATTTCGTCAGGCTCTGGAATATGCTCTGCGGGAGATTTCTCAATGATTGTCGTGACTGGACGCATCATCGATGAGGCTGGCGATGAGCGGCTTGGGCTTACTGTCGAGGCGCGCGGTGATTGGCTGCTCACCACTGAGCAGCTCGCTAAGTTCGAGGTAAAAACAGCGGGTGGGTTCACGCTCAAGGTCCCAGAGATACTGGGCGTGGACGATCAGCCGCGCTCATTTAAAATCCGCGTGCTTGACATCACCAAGCGTCCGGTGATGTCAGAGCGTGAGCTTGATGGTGCGGTTGCCACCCACAATCTTGGCGACATCACGATTCCAAGCGCTGATCTGGACGGCCTACTCGTCACGCATCTCACTGGAACGGCGAAGTTCGCCAGTGACGGCAACGCCGTCAAACTACTCGTCGATGGCAACGAGGCATTCGGTCGCGTCGCCGACGATATCCGAGCGGCGAAGCACTCGGTGAACATCACTCAACTTTTCTTCGCTCTACCACCGGACTTCAATGCGCAAGCCAAGGACGAAAAACCTGCTCTGGTGTTCAAGTTTTTCAATCCCCCACTGGAGCCGCGCAATCCGCAGGACGCTGACGCGCCGCCACGGATTAACGACGATCGACCGGAGCGCTTGCTTATTGACCAGGCACGGGCCGATTGCACGATCAGAATCTTGCTGAATGAACCGGGCCTCGGCTGGCCGGAAGGCGTGTTCTGGCTCGGCGTTCTCACGCCGCTGGCGGCGGGGTTGGGGGTTGGCGGCGTGGGCGCGCTCTTGGGTATTGGCATCCCGTTCTTTCCGATCGTGTTGGCCTTGACCGTGGTGGCATTCTTTGCCGAGTTCGTCTTCATCAAGGTGAAGCTTGAGGACACAACGGATGTTGACGAGGCGAAACGATACTTCGGGCGAGCAATCGCTGCCGCGGCGCCGGCCACCCCCAGGGTCACGGTTCGCGGCTTTAACCAGCCAGCGCCGGACCACGGCGTACAGCACTGCAAGATGGTGATTACGGATGACAAGCGAGCGGTAGTAATCGGATCGCCGTTCTCACAGCGTTACTTCGACTTTTTCGGTCACCGCATTGACGACCCGCATCGGGGAACCAACACTTCCGACATGGTGCACGACCTCAGTCTCGCGGTTGTCGGGCCAGCGGTGCGCGACCTGTACGACTCATTTCGGTTGTACTGGAATGAGGATGTGGGCTTGCCGGAAAAGCTGCCTATAGCGCCCACTCCCGGACCCGAGTCGGGCGGCGAAGACGCCGTCACCAAGGCGCAAGTGGTGCGTACTCTCAGCGGGAAACGCTTCTCTGAACTGGCCGGCAAGAGCGAGAAGGGGATCCTAGAAGGCTACTTGCGCGCCTTCGCTGCCGCACGGCACTACATCTACCTCGAGACTCAATACTTTACCGATTCGGTCATCACCGATGCGCTCGTCGAGGTCTTGAAGAAAAATAAGAATATCGAGTTGATTCTCGTGGTGCCGATCAAGCCGGACGTGCTTTTCTATCCCCGGCGGCAGGCTTGGCGCATCGAGCAACTGCGCGGCGCGGGCGGCGATCGTGTCGGCGTGTTCACGCGTTGGAGTTATGCCGAAAACCACCCTCGTCCATGGGCCGCGCCGGTCTATATCCACGCTAAAGGCGCGGTGATAGACGACTCATGGGCGACGGTTGGATCAGCGAACCTCGACGGGCTGTCACTCGACCACAACTTGCTGTTGAGCCCGTTGGTCTTCGGCGAAACGACTGCCTCGGAACTCAACGTTAACCTCCTTCCGCCGACCCCCGGGACGGTTACGCCATTCGCGGAGCGTATGCGGCGACGGCTGTTCGCGGAACATCTTGGCTTAGTCAAGGAAGGGATTCCCAACCCGGATGATGAGGCGCTCAACCGCGGCCCGGAGCACAAATGGCTGGCACAACTTTGGCGACCCATGGCGAAGCGCGCGCTCGAACATGTTGTGGCGGCAAACCCAGCTCCCCTTCCTGGCTTCGTCTTGGAATATCCGAAGGAAGACGGCGGGTGGCTCGACACGCCTCGCAAACACCTTGCCGCTCTCGGGGTGCACCTCAAGCCGAGCGAAGCCGTAGTAAGACCGATTTCGGGCACGCGCGGATTCGATTTCTTCACCGGAAAATGGAGCAAGTTTCCTGAGCGTGAGGACATTGAGCAGTGAGCGTTGAACGCACACTGCTGGCGGGGGTCGCCGCGGTACTGACCGCCGCCGGATCGATTGCCAAGATCGCTGGTGGCCCGCGAATCCTGCTGGCCAAACTGGGCTGGGATCTGCCGTCGAGCGCCGACGATATTGGTTTGGCCGGTCTAGACATGGCCCGCGTCGGCACGCGACTCAACGACTGGACGACGCTGGCGGCCGATCCCGAGTCTTCAACCGACCAGCAGGCACTGGCCCTCGCCGAGTTGGCGGGCGCGGTGGCCGAATTGCTCACTGATCTGGGCGATCTGCGCCTTCAGGCCCCACAAGATTATCTCGATCGCACTGAGATTAAGAAAAACTTCCTCAGCCGGCTGTTCGACCTGTACTTGATCCAAGCTGCCGCAGTCGCGTCGCGGCCGGTGTTTGATATCGCGGCTTTGATTGGCTGGTTCGAATTGCGCCGATACGATGCTGATCCGGCCACGTTCCAGGTCGTGCACTTGCGGCACATCGTCCACTGGGATCGCCTGCCGATGTTGTTGAGCGATCCGATTGGTCTGCTGCGCGAGACCTATGGTTGGGGCACGACTGCCTTCGATGCTGATACCCTAGTAACTCGGCTCGGCGGGGTGCTGCAACACCTCGCCACCGAGGTCACCCGTCGCGAATTGCCGGCGATTCCATTAGCGCGCTTGCACGGCGGGACGCCACTCGCACACCAGCGGCAGATACAACTCTTGCTGCCCCTCATTGGCTCAAACGGGCCGCTGACCGCCGAAGCCGGTATCTCAGTGTTCGGCCTGCCCGCCTCTGCTCCTGGGGTCGCCGACGGGGGGATCGGTTTTGCGCCATACGCATCGGGTACAGCAAACCTACGGATTCCGCTTTCTTCGACGCTTTCGATAGGAATGTCCGCCAGTGGTGATCTCGGTAGCGGACTGGCGCTGCTACTGCGGCCGGGCAGCACGCCACTGCTACGCACCGGACTGAATGAGCCGCAGGCGGGTACCGGTGCTTCAGGCGCGGAGGTGAAACTCGACTTGACCCTTGCAGCGCCTGAGGGCGCCGAGAGCATCACGCTGCTCACGGCCGGTAGCACTAAGATCGAGGCTACCTCGGTCGCGGCCACGCTGAACGTGCAGGTCAGCGGCGAAGAAACCGATGCGACGCTGCGCTTGGAAATCCAAGGCGGTCGGTTGACTGTCAAACCTGAATTGTCCTTCATCGAAGTGGATTCGCTGGTCGCCCAAGCGGACGTCGATCTGTCGTGGTCGCATCGCCACGGTGTGCGCTTGGGAGGGCGGGCCGAGCTAAGCACAAGCATAGCGATTGGGCGCCGCATTGGCCCAGTCACTATCGATGTACTCGGCGTCGGTTTGTCGACTAGTGACGGCGGCTTGGCGTTGACAACTTCGGTGAACGCGACCGTCGCCCTCGGTCCGGTGCTCCTGATCGTCGAACAGATTGGCATTCGCACCGCCGTGAGTCCCGGTCACGGCAACCTTGGTTCCGCTGAACTGACCCTTCGCCCCGCGCTGCCGATTGGGATCGGCATCGTCATCGACGCTCCTGGTGTAGTGGGCGGTGGATTTGTACGCTTTGATCCACAGCGGGCGGAATACAGCGGTATCTTGCAATTGGAGATAGCTGAGACGATAGCGGTGAAGGCGGTGGGGTTGCTGAGCACCCGCATGCCTGATGGATCGAAGGGCTACTCGCTGCTGATACTGATCTCTGCTGAGGGTTTTGCGCCGATTCAGTTGGGGTTTGGTTTTACTCTGACTGGCATCGGTGGTTTGTTGGGTGTGAATCGCAGCGTCATGGTGGAAGTGCTGCGCGCGGGGTTGAAGACCGGCACGCTGGGCTCGCTGCTATTTCCCGACGATCCGATTCGCAACGCTCCGCAGATTATCAGTGATCTGCGCGCCGTGTTCCCACCGTTGAACCGCCGCTATGTGTTCGGTCCGATGCTACAACTCGCTTGGGGCACGCCGACACTGCTGACACTGGAATTGGCAGTAGTGCTGGAGCTACCCGATCCGGTGCGCTTGGTGATCCTCGGACGCTTACAAGCGCTGTTACCCGATGCGCAGCGCGCCCTGGTGCAAGTGCGCATGGACGCCATTGGCGTAATCGATTTCAATCGCCGCGACGTGGCGCTCGATGCCACGCTCTACGACTCACGCATCCTGCAGTTTGCGCTCACCGGCGATATGGCGCTGCGCGCCAACTGGGGAGCAAAACCCAACTTCGTGCTGGCCGTAGGTGGCTTGCACCCGCGCTTTGCCGCGCCAGCGGGCTTGCCGCGGCTGGCGCGCCTGGCGCTCAGTCTGTCCGACGGCGAGACTCTGCAACTGCGCTGCGAAGCGTATCTGGCCCTGACCTCGAACACCGTGCAGTTTGGCGCCAGGCTAGACCTGCATGCGGCCGGGGGAGGCTTCAGCTTTGACGGCGCACTGGGTTTTGATGCCTTATTTCAATTAGCCCCACTCAGCTTTGTCGTAGAGGTGGGCGCAGCGCTGGCTTTGCGCTATCACGGACATCTGCTGGTGGGCATCCACTTTGAGGGCTCGCTTGCTGGACCCACGCCCTGGCACGTACAAGGCAAAGCCACGATCAAGGTGTTCTTCTTCAAAGTGTCGGTGCACTTTGATCGCCAGTTTGGGCAGCGCGAGCCCCCGCCACTGCCGGCGCCGATCGATGCGCTGGGCCTACTCATGGAGGCGCTGCGCGATCAACGCAATTGGAGTGCCACGCTGGCCCGCGCAGAGCCGCCGGTGGTATCGATCCGCGCGACGCCGAGCACGGCAACGAGCTTTCGGGTGCATCCGTTAGCGCAATTGACGGTGCGCCAGCGCGTGCTGCCGCTGAATCGGCCGATCACCAAGATAGGCAACGCGCAGCTTGCAAGTGGGCCTACGACCTTCACGCTCAAGGCCGCGGGTATCGGTGCAACACCGATGCCGATCAGTACTACGCCGGTGAGCGAGCCGTTTGCCTTGGCGCAATACCAAGAGCTAAGTGATGACGAGAAGTTGGCGCAGCCGGCCTTCGCCACACAGGGGGCGGGGCTGCAGTTTGGCATGGATGAGCTGGCCTATGCGTATGAGGCAGCACTGGATCGGAGCATTGACTACGAGACCTTGTTAATCGATCCGACACGACCGGCTGAACCTGAGCCGCAGCCTTATGTGCTGCCCCTGCCCGTGCTCGATGCCGTAGTCAGCTTAGGCGCCGCAGGTCAAGCAGCGTTCCGGCGTCGTAACACCGCTAGATATCGACAAACTGAAGCAGCGTAGTAGCGAGAGTGGAGCGAGATCATGTCTGAACCTACAGCGGCATATCGATTTTTTTCCTGGTTTCGTGAGGGACTCCTGGCCGGCATTACGAACAGCAGCAGCGCCGCGCCGGTCGCCAACGGCCATCTCGTGCTCCCGATCCGCTTACGTGTCAACGATGCGAGCGATGTGGATGTGCCGATCCAGCTCTACGGCCCTAGCGATGTAACCGGTCTCGACTCTCGAGAAGTGATCCGCACCGACCCGCAACAGTCCATGACGGATTTTGAGCCGAACTACTTCCCGTTGCTAGAGTTCGATCGACCGGATTTTCCGTGGCTGTTCACTCCGGCCACGCCCGACACAGGCAACCGATTGATGCCATGGGTCTGCTTGATCGTGGTGCGCAAGGACGCGGCCACGCTCACAACCGGACCCAATCAACCTTTGCCAGTGTTGGAGTGTCCAAAGCAGGAATTGCCCAGCCTAGAACAAGTATGGGCTTGGGCCCATACGCAAATCTTGTCGAGCAGCGCGAACATTCCCGATCCTCCGCAACATGCCGCGCTCAAGCAAATCCTTATCCATCATCCGGAGCGCACGCTCTCTCGCTTGCTCAGTCCGCGTCGCCTCGATCCCAGCACTGCTTACTTTGCGTGTCTGGTGCCGACATACGACGTCGGCCGCAAGATCGGCCTGGGCGAGACTGTCACTTCGGCAGAGGAGCAGGCTCTACAGCCCGCGTGGACTCTCAGCGCTGCTGGGTCTGACACAGTGAAGCTGCCCATCTATTTTCATTGGGAATTTCGCACCGGATCGGCGGGCGATTTTGAATCGCTGGCGCGCCGCTTGGAACCCAAGCGCTTGCCGGCCGCGGTCGGCTTGCGTCCGCTGGATATCGGCGCGCCAGGGTGGGGGATGCCAAAGCTGCAGCCCGGTGCTCCTGGCGCTGTGCTGGAGTTGGCCGGTGCGCTGCGCACGCCTGAGACTGAAGCCGCCGAATGGCCCGGCGAGGCGCGCAAGTTATTTCAGACGGCACTGCGCAACATTGTCAATTTCCCCGCTGAGCACGCTGCGCCCGGCGCGGCAGAGGCATCGAATGCGTCAGCTCGTGCCGAGATTGAAGATCGACGTCGTCGGCTCGCCGAGCTTCGTCTGTTGGTTGAGCAAGTTCCGGGCGTGCAAACCGAGCTTGCCGCTACGCAACAGCTCGTGCAGGGGCTTGATCGGCGTATTGCGAGGCACGTAACCAAAGAACCGCCGAAAACTATTGAGAGCGAGGGAAAGCAGGTAGCCAACAAGAAGTGGAAATCTTGGTCGAGGTACCACAAGCAGTTGGTCAATCAACAAACTAAAGCTTCCGCCACCATTCAAGCACATCGTCAACGCCTGCAAGAGCTGGAGCAATTTCAACAAGCGATCCCGACACTGGAGGCTAGTCTTCGCGCCGCGGAACGGGAAAGCGCGGTGCTAGGCCCGCCTCTGTATGGTCAATGGTATGCAAAGCAGCAAAAGGTTCCCGAGGATAGCAATCCTCCGCATTGGTTCCGTGAACTGAATCTTGATCCGCGTCTGCGTGTTGCCGCAGGCCTGGGCACACTCGTGATTCGGTTTGAGCAAGAACCGCTCATGGCCTCCGCTTGGGACCAGCTAGCGAGACAAGAACAAGACAATGCACGGTTGAAACGAGCCCAGCTCGCGGAAACGGTCGGCGATGCATTGTTGAACAAACATGTCGCTCCTTTGCCGCCTACCCGACTACTGCAATTGACTACGCCAGTTCACGCTGCGATCAACCGACTGATAAACACACGCGGATTCTCGAGCGAAGAATCTCGATTGCCGATCAATGTTCCCGCGCTCTCGGCAGCCTATCGCCGCATCAGCCGATCACAAGGACCACTTGCCAGGCGACTGGAGCGAACCCACTCGAATGGGATCGATATCGGCGCAACGACAGCCGCCGCTTGGTCGCGCGTAGCGGGCGCGTCCAGTTTCCCCGCTTCCGTAACAACGCACAGCCGCGCGCTTGATCACGCGACCTTCCGCCTTCGAGCCCTAAAGACGAGCGTGTTAGCCCACCTGGATGCGAAAGCGGCAGTCTTGGCCGCCGTTCGCAGAGACGTGCCTGCCACCGAAAGCACCGACTTGATCCGCTTTGCGCCGGAATTTCCTCAGCCTATGTATGAGCTCATGCGCGACTACTTTCATGAGATGTTGCTGCCCGGCATGGAGAAGGTCCCGCCCAACACGATTGCGCTGCTCGAAAGCAACCAGCCATTTATCGAGGCCTACATGGTCGGACTCAATCACGAAATGAGTCGTGAATTGCTATGGCGCGGCTATCCTACCGATCAACGGGGAACTTACTTCCGGCAGTTTTGGGATGTTCGTGGCAGCGCCCAGTCTCTTAATCAAGACCAACGCGATCGCCTCAAAGATATCACCGCTATTGCCAGTTGGGCTGATGCAAGTCACTTAGGAGAGCACGGCGGAGGGGCTTCCACCGAGGGGCAGATGGTGCTGCTAATCAGAGGCGACCTACTGCGCCGTTATCCCCGCGCCATGGTCTACGCGGTCGAAGGGGTGTGGTCCTCCGATAAAACACGGCGGGATTTGGGGACGACGGAAGTGTATCCAATGTTTCGAGCCACACAAGGCCAAGACATTACCCTGCTGGGCTTTTTACTCACGGAGCAACAAGTCCGCGGCGCAGATGATTCGACCGGGCATCCCGGTTGGTTTTTCGTCCTACAAGAGCAACCCACTGAGCCACGCTTCGGCATGGATGTCGCCACGACATTTGGGGGTAAGCCGCAACATTGGCGGGACTTGTCGTGGGGTCACTTGGCCGCCAATGATGAGACGCTTAAGCAGATTGCCTATGTTCCGATTGACGGTCTGCTCAAGGACGAGGTAGCGGACAACATTGCCTGGGGAAAAAATTCCGCGCACATGGCGACGATCACCCGGCAGCGTCCGTTCCGGGTGGCGATTCATGCTAGAACCTGGTTGGCCGCGCCGAAATAGGGGTAAGCATCATGACATTTTTGGAACAGGAAAAATCCCGTCGTGAAGCGGCAGTGCAAGCCGTTGCGAAGCTGGTGAGTACGCAGCAGCAGGCCCTGTCGGCAGCACAGGAGCGTGTCGTCACGACACGCACCCGGGTCACTGAAGCTCAATCCCAGATTCCTTCTCTTGAAGTTGCCGCGGCAGCGGCGGATGCGCGCGTAACGGAATTGGATGCTCAGATCGAAGCTCATGTGGCAAATGAGCCGGAATCCACCATCGAAGTCGACGACGGCAAACCGCCGCGTCGCAATCCAGCCTGGAGAGTGTGGAAGCGGCAATTGGATCAACTCGTCGCGCGGCGCGATCAGGCGCGAGCTGACGCGGCCGCCGCCCACGGTGCGGTCAGCAATGGCCAACGTGCGGTCGAGCAGGCACAAATGGATGTGCATTCGGCTGAGCGGCAAGTTAGCGAAACGACGGCGGCGCTGCAATCAGCGCAGTCGACGCTCAAGGCGGCGCAGCAGCAAGTGGCTGATCTGGAGCGCTGGAGAACTGAGATCGCGCGCGATCCTCTCGATCGGACCGCGCTCGAGCAGGTTGCGAGCGAATTATCGGCACGCGCGATGGTTTTGCAAGAATCGCTCACCCTCTCCCGCTTTCAGCAGGAAGATGCGGAAAGCGATCGCGCGTCATTGCTTGCGCGGCGCGATCAACTGACGGCTACTCTTGCCGATTTCAATAGTCGAATTCCAGGCGCGCAGGCAGAGCTTCAAGCGACACAAGCTGCAGTGGATGCCGCCTCGGCCGAGTTGTTCAATTTTCTCGACGCCGGGCAGTAGGCCAGATTGAGAGGACTTTCGCATGAAACCCATTGACGAAACTGGCGAAGGCGTAAACATTCCTCGGGTTAGAAACCACGTATGGGAACGCCAGATTCGAGCGCTGCAAGTCGCTTATGACAACGCATTGGGCCGGCTTGAATCCGCCCAGCGGCGTCTGAACGACCTCATCGGCCAACGCGATCAAGCACAAGCTGAATTGAACGGTGTCTTTGCCCGCCTCCCCGGCGCGCAAGCCGCAGTCGACAACGCTAAGCAGCAAGTCGCCGATTTTTCCGTCCAGTACGGAGAATTTAGCACAGCGCGCGATGCCGCCACTGCGCGCCTACTTGGGACCGACACACTGGAAGGAACCGTCTCCACCAAGCAGCCTTTGTTGCTGCTGCCGGTACGCTTGGAGACGCGATTCGCGCCAACGCAGAATGGGACCGGCGCCGAACTCTTGCTGCGAGTTTATCCCGACGACGTGCACATCGACACGCATGAACCTGAGCTGACCGCCGAAGAAGAGCGCTGGGGCAAGCACTTCTGGGATCAGGTTGGCAACAGCCCTGCTAGCGACGATGCGACGCAGCGCAAGCAACAAGGATGGCAGCAACTCGTGGATCGCTTCGGTGCAACGCGAGCGGCGTGGATTGTTCGTGTATTGAATCCGGTCGGCGGCATCCCTGTTGGACGAAGGGACCATGCTTGGACGCGCGCACCGCATACATTGGTGTTGCCGGATCGCTGGGTAGCGATCGGCTATCGCGAGCAGCAGCCGCTGATCACCGCGTGGGGAAAACCGATTCCAGACACACTGCCGACCGGCCCGTCGCCGCAAGCAAACCCGATCGTCAATGTGAGCGGACTACCGCCGATTGACGAAGGCATGCGTTGGATGCTGGACTTCGCCGCGGCCGAAGCCATCGGGATGGCGCTGAGGATTCCGCTTAAGGACGAGCAGGCAGCCACTGGGTTTGAAAGGCTGGTCGTGTTCGGGGTGAAAGCATCTTTGAATGAAACCGTCTCGGCGGAGCGGCTCGAGCAATTGTTTGAGGCGCATCACTACACTGGCGGCCTCGCCTTCGTCGCGCAGAACGTGCCGACCAACAATACCGCGGAAGCTTCCTCGGGGCGCCGCTCGGCAGATCGTGATGCTGCCGGAGCCTTCGCCGTGGAACTGGGTAACGCCCTCGCCAAGCCCGACTCGGACGGTGACCTGGCCGCCAAGGCGCTAGGGATTTCGCCACTCGTGCTTTCGCATGTGCGTGGCGCTGGTGACACCGAACAGCTTCAGTCCAAGTTCATGAACGCCGCCTTCTTGACGGGCAATGACAGCGCGCTGCTGCGCCAGCTTTTGGCTGCTACCAGCGCCGAGTTTCTACTCGAGCACCTGATGAATTTTGTCCGCGCGCGCGGCCCCTTATCGGCACTGCGCGTCGATGCGCAACCCTATGGCATTCTGCCGGTTGCGGCACTCGATCGCTGGACGTCGACGCTTGGGAATGCCCAAGAGACTGCGCTCGCTGATTGGTGGCGCGCGCATCGACAGCAGTGGCGTCAACAAGCGGCGCGCGCCCTACACGTGGGGATTGCGGACGATCCGGTGACTTTGTTGGGGCAGGAAGCTAACTCTTGTCACTATGTCATGCGTGAGTTTTCCGACGCGGCAAGAGATCCGCTAGAGCCGCGCGAGCTCGTCACCAGCTCGCTGCGCGATGTGTTGCTAGCCCGAGCGCTTAAGTTGTTGCATGATCCTGCGGCGAATTTCCTACAGACGCTTCCGGATGCTGTACGGCAAGTACTGATCGCAGAAGCGCTGGATCTGGTGACTTTTCGCTTTGACGCATGGGCGACCTCGCTGGCGACGAGACGTCTGGCGCAATTGCGCAAGGCCGCACCTGCCGGTATCCGCCTTGGCGCATATGGCTGGTTGGAGAATTTGAAACGTGCGGCGCCGCTGCGGCTTATTGAACCACCGCCGACGGGCGCCACGGGTCCGTTGTATCGATCGGCCAGCAATAGGGGATATGTACAAGCGCCGTCTCTGACACACGCCGCGACGGCGGCCGTGCTGCGCAGCGGTTATCTGGCACAGCTAGCGCAGGGCGACAGCGGCGACAGTCCCTTTGCCGTCGATCTGTCTTCAGATCGGGTGCATCGAGCCAAATGGATACTAGACGGTGTGCGCGAAGGCCAATCGTTAGGGGCATTGCTCGGCTACCGGTTCGAACGCGGCCTGCACGAGCAAGGGCTGGATCGTTACACCCATCGGTTCCGCACGCTTGCGAGCCTCAAGCAAGTGGACGAGCTCACCGCGGCCCAAGCCAAAGTGACCGAGACCGAGCAGTTGGCGCGCGAGGTAGCAGCGCTGTACGAGCAGCGCGATCAAGCCCATCAGCGCGGCGAAGATGCCCGACGCGTAAAAGTCGACATTGAAGGGTTGCAGCAGTGTTATCAGTTCGAGATCAACACGGTCGTGGCCCTCGAGCAGCAGGCTAACGCGGCGACCACCAGAGCGGCACAGGCGCGACAAGCCTTCACCGCGCAGCAGGGCGCGAAGCCGACCAGCCGCGCAGACTGGTCGGGCAGATACGAGGTAGCAGTCACTGAAGGGAGAGATTTTGAGCTATGGGCGGATCGTCTGGTTGGTTTGCGGTTAGAGGTAGCAGAGGCTCAAGCCGCTGCCGACTCAGCGCAGCATTCCTTCAATGCACGGCTGGCTGATCGCGTCACGGCGCTGGCCGCGTTGGCCAAGCTGCGCGACCCCGCGAATCCGAACTCGATCCCAGCGCTGGAGCGTTTCATCGCTGCTCAAGAAGCCCTGGCTGCGACGTTTGATCAAGAAGGTCTGGCTAAGGAAGGAGGGACCCGTGGCAAAGCCGAAGCTGATCTGGCTGCGGCAAGAGCGGCGCTTGCGGCACTGCTCAACCAGCAATGGGATCGGGCGTTGGAGTCGCTGGTGGCCAACAATGTGGTCGACGGACTGGATCTGCATCGACGCTGGAAAGCGGGACAGCGCCGCAGCGCTCCTCAAGTCCAATGGGATGCCACAACGATTCCCTTCGGTAACGCAACACTGGACTTTCCCAGCCCAGGCAGTGATGACTTCACAGCGCTCGATGTGCAACTACAAGCGCTCGATGAGATGGTCGATGCGGTGGGCGACACGGTTGTGGCGGAAAGTGTTTATCAGATCGTGCAGGGCAATCCGCTGCGTGCCGGCGCCACGCTAGACGCTATTGCAGCGGGTGAAATGCCGCCGCCAGAGTTAGAAGTCGTGCGCACGCCGCGCAGCGGCACTGGTCTGACGCACCGGCTATGCGTGCTATTTCCCAGCTCGGCCGGCGTCGCACCTGCCGGTTGGCCGATTAGTCAGCAACAAGTCCGCGCACAGGCCGAGCCCATTCTCAACGCTTGGGCGGCAACCTTGCTGCCGCCCCCGGCGCATGTCCGGTGCCAAGCAGATTACGTCCACGCGAACAATAACGCGGTCCACGCTTCTGTTGAGGTGGCGCTGACGACGCTTGAACTATCACCGTTAGATGCCATTTACATGGCCGAAGGACAGGAGGATACCCAACGCTCAGAGCTGGAACAGCGGTTGCTGTTTCATTTGCTGCGCACCAAACCCGGATCAGTGCCGACTGAAGCTGAGGTTCGACTGAGTTTTGTGCGCAATCCTGGTTGGCCGGACCACATCGTGAGCTTCGGCGAATTTCTGGAAGTCACGCGGACTACACGCAAGCTGTTGTCGGGCGCGAGGTCGCTCGATGGTCGTGACCTGTCACTGCCGGAATCACCGGAGCCTAGTGGTGTCGATGCGCAAGAGCTCAGCCAGCGCACCACGCAGGCAGCGCAGTCATTGGCGCGAGCGCAACAAGCGCTGCAAGCCTTGCTGCCGACGCAGCAAGCGGAACTCGAGGGTGCTCCCGTCAATCTCGAGGCAATTCGAGCAGCGCTCCTCCGGATGGCCTTTTTCGGTATCCAAGGCGCGGCGCCCGTGTCTGTGGTAGGTGAGACTGCCGAAGCGCGCGCCGACCTGCTACTTCAGGCTCGGTCCGTGGCCAAGGAAGTCAGTCGCCGCCTCGAGCGCATTGCAGATCTCGAGCGCGCAGTCGACATTGCCCACGCTGCGCCCGATGCGCGACGCGATCACGACTTTGCGCGATTGAAGGAAGTATTTGGCGCCGATTTCCGCGTGCTGCCGCGCATCACACTCGCAAATGCGGCGGATCTCGCGCGGACCTTCGGCGCCAGTACAGCGCTGCAAGCTAACGATCCGCTGGCCGCCGTGACGTGGTTCCAGCGCGCCTCCTACGTGCGTGCCGGAGTGGCGCGCCTAAGCGCGGCGATGCTCTATGCCGAAGCGCTGGGCGATGGCGCGCATTTGGATCTGTGCGTGGGTCAGCTTCCCTTCCAGTCCGAAGATCGATGGGTCGCTCTGCCGGCGCCAGCCGACCAGAGGATTCTTGCTGGGCGGCTGTCATTAGTCGCCCAGCTGGGCCCCACGCCGCTGCGCTTCGATCAACCCCTGGCCGGTTTGCTCATCGATGAATGGGTAGAGGTGGTGCCGAATCGCCATGAGACCACCGGACTTAGCTTCCACTACGATCAACCCAACGCAGCGCCACCTCAGACGATGTTGCTTGCGGTTGCCTCAGATGAACGGCAGTCGTGGGATCTGGATAGTCTCGAAACCATCCTGCGCGAAACGCTAGAACTTGCGCAAATGCGCGCTACAGCGCCAACGAATCAGCGCGAAACCATCTGGGTTGATGACGCGCTGCCGGAGGGCGCCGTTGCGCTGGGAGACGCTGAAAGTTGGACTTGGGTTCGCCTACATCCCGAACCGATTTCCGGAAAGTTCGCCCATCAATCCGTGATCGCTACCGGCATGCATCAACACTTCTTTGACGGCGCCAAAGCCGTGCTCCCGGTGAGTGTTGGAGATCGATTGTTTGCGCACGTGTATCTCGATCCCGTCCATCCGCCACGCGAAGTAATGTTGCAATGGAACGACGGAACAACGTGGGAGCACCGTGTCTATTGGGGCGAGAATCTAATCGAATGGGGGATTGATGGCGCCGCAAGCCGGCAACGCGTCGGACCGTTACCGCCCGTCGGGCAATGGGTACGATTGGAAATTCCAGCCACGCTAGTCAACCTCGAAGGGCAGACAGTCTCCGGCATGGCATTTTCAGTGTGGGATGGCAGAGCAACATGGGATCGCGCCGGCAAGAGTTCCGCGCGGGCCGAGGGTTTGGCAGCCGATGATCTTAGCATGCCAGCGCTGTTCTTTAACGGCGACGCAATCGACTTGGCGAGTGTGGTGGACACGGGGACCGGAGGCTAAGCATGGCATCACAAATACGACTCGAACTCAGCACCGGCTGTCCGCAGTTACAGGACGGTCTGCAAGCTCGCATTCATGATCCGCTCTGGCTGTTGGCGCGCCAGTGGCAGTTTGGCGAGTTCAACGGCGAAGACGTTGGATCTGCCGCCTCGGCGCAGGTGGTCATTGAGAGTGCGTCACTCAGCCGCTATCAGCCCGGCGCCTGGTCGGGCTCGAGCGCTACCGAAACCTATGCGCCGCTCGCACTCGCGCTTGAGACAACTGTCGAGGCTGAACCGGTCGTCGCCGACCGAAAGACGAATTGGAGACTGGCTGCCGAGACCGGATCACACCTCAGCCGGTTGTTGAGCGCAAAAGGGGTAAGCCAAGCTCGAGCAGTTTTCTTGCACAGCGAATACTTGCTCCAGCCGCCGAGCGACGTGCAACGACATGGGCTGGATAGCGACAGCTTGCGGTTTCTGCAAGTGCTAGGTAAGCGTGTAGTCGATGGCGTTCAACTCTACGCGCGACTAGCTCCATTGCGATCGCGCAGCGCTTTACCTGAGCTGCTTCAAGAATCGCCGTTTGACACGATTGCATTCGCCGACCGGTCCGGCGTAATCGACGCAGTTAGCGGATGGCTGATCTGGTACGACCAGCTTTTCCAGCAGGGCGCGAGCAAACCCGCGTGGATCTCGGAACGGATCGAGTACGAGTTCGCCGCCGCGGCTCAGACATCGGCAGGCGAAGTCGTGCTATCGGCGCCGGAATATTTGGAAGGCAACTTGGATTGGTTTTCTTTCGTGGTGCGCGAGGGAAAATCTCTTGGCGCGAGTGGCGGCACGTCAACATCTACCGCCGCTTTCTTACCCGCGCCGGTGACCTTTCGCGGCATGCCTGCCGCTCGGTTTTGGGAATTCGAGGACGCCAGGGTCAACTTGGCCCAAGTGGAGGCGGATCCGCACGATTTGGCACGCATATTGTTGGTCAAGTTTGCGCTCGAATACAGCAATGATTGGTTTGTCGTGCCGGTCGAACTAACGATTGGCTCGCTGTCCCAAGTTAAATCGCTCATCGTCACGAACACCTTTGGTGAGCGCCTGCTGATCCCGCACACGAGTCAGGTCGACGGGGCGAATTCACCGTGGCGTATGTTCGTGCTCACCGGCGATACGCAGCAATTGTTTCTGCTGCCACCCGTACTCGGACCGAGCTTGCAGAGTGCGCCTCTGGAAGAGGTGTTGTTCCTGCGCGATGAAATGGCGAATGTCGCCTGGGGCGTCGAACGGGTCGTGGCCGGCCCAGCCGGAGTTCCGCTGGATCGATTCGAAGCCTATCAAGAAAAGCGCGGGCGCCAGGATCGCGCCGCCGCGGCAAATAACAACGTGCAAGCGGCTGCGCAGAGCGCGTATCGCCTGGGCGCCAGCGTGCCGGACTACTGGATTCCGTTGCTGCCAGTGCGCGACGGCAGCGCCATGCGTCTGAAGCGCGGCGCGCTTCCCCGGCTCGAGCCCGACGGCTTGATCAACACATTTGAACCGCAAGGGATGGTGCTCGAGCCGGGCCACGAATTGCTACTGCATGATGAAGAAGTGGCGCGAGAGGGCGCACGCGTGACGCGCGCCTACCAATATGCGCGCTGGGTGGATGGCTCGACTCACCTTTGGATTGGGCGGCGCAAACAGCCCGGCCGAGGGGAAGGATCGAGCGGGCTGCGCTTTGACATCGTGGAGCAAGCGGTTTCGTAAAGCCACGGCATGCCTTTACCCTTTACGGGATGCGTTTATCATTTGGGTTCCGGTGCAATGCATCTTCGCAGGGTGATGTTCGAATCATGCAATGGTGATCATCCTAGAAACGGCACTCGACCGCTTGCCAAACTCGCAACCTTTTATGGACACAATACTTTTTCGTTCTGCCCTCATCACCGATTTGGTGAGAGCGCTAAGGGGCGGATCCCGCGGTTATGGCGGCGCGGGGCGGCGTTGCAATTCCTTGGAATGGAAAAACCATTGCGCGTCGTCGCGCCTTGCCCGCACCACCATAACCGCACACTCCACCCCTTCCAACTGCCGTCTAAGATCATCGCTTTACAAAGTAAGTCTACCAATTGGAGGATCATGCTCTTACTGTCTCCATTGGGCGTCTACTCTGCTCAAACTGCCAGTTTGCTCAACGCGACCTGAAGGTACAGAATCTGATTCGTTGTTGCTTTACCACGCTATTTCTTGAGCGTTGACAAGCGGCGGCTCTTTGTTTGTTCTCGACGCTGCACCGCCAACGTCGGCAATTTTCCAGGGCGGCAGACTCTAACGGCAGGATTACGCTCGCGCACCGCCTCGCGCCGGATGTCGGCATCCACTATCGCGTGCCACCTTACGCTTCTAAATTGAATGGCCGCTACCCGTGGCATTCTGTGAATTCGAAAGTAGCACCGCGAACTCACACTATGGGTAGAAAAATTCCAATCCCGTGGTTTGATTGATCGGCGGCTTCAGAACGTACGCCGACAGAATGAATTGCGCAGGTCGGATTAGCGTTCTAGCTACGGTGTTGACGAGTGGTGGAGTGCGTGTCCACGTCGCCGGAATTGGTGTTCAAGACCACCGGAATACGCAAATATGAATAATTCGGCGTCGTTGAGCCATTTTCCATAAAATGTCGGAATGAGCCCGCAGATCAACAACGACGTCATCATAGATCGCACTGAGCCGCGTCCGGCGGAGGATATCGAGCGCGCATTCGCTGACATTTCGGCGCTGTTGGATAAGCACGACTTGGTGGAACACCTGGTTCATGCGCAACAGATGCCAAACCACGCGTTGGTCGAAGATCTGGTTCACCGGCAAAGCTTAGCGGATCTGAAAAACCGCTTACAGACCAAGCTCGACGATTTGCACCCGGCCGACGTGGCGCGCATTCTCGAGGCCTTGCCGACGGAACGACGCTTGCGCGTCTGGGATTTAGTCAAAGCGGAACGCGACGGCGAAATCTTGCTGGAAGTCTCCGACTCCGTGCGCGAAACTCTGATCGCCAGCATGGATGCGCGCGAGCTGGTCGCGGCGGCAGAGCAACTCGATGCCGACGAGTTGGCGGACTTGGCGCCGGACTTGCCGCGCGATGTCATTCAAGATGTGTTGGAAAGCCTCGACGCGCAGGATCGTGCGCGCGTGCAGTCGGCGTTGTCCTATCCGGACGAGTCCGTGGGCGCGGCGATGGACTTTGAAATCGTCTCGGTGCGGCCGGATATCAGCATCGAAACGGCGATGCGCTATTTGCGCCGCCTCGGCGAGTTGCCGGATCACACCGACCAACTGTTCGTGGTTGACCGCGACGATCATCTGCTCGGCGGCCTGCCGCTGAAGCGTATGGTGGTGCTCGACCCCGTTAGCAATGTCGGCGACACCATGGAAACAGAGGTCACCAGCTTCAAACCAACCGATGACGCGGCCGACGCCGCCTCGGCGTTCGAGCGCTACGATTTCATTTCCGCGCCGGTGGTGGATAGTTCCAATCGCCTGGTGGGGCGCCTCACGGTAGACTCCATGGTGGACGTATTGCGCGAAGAATCCGACAGCCAGATGCTTGGCCTGGCGGGCTTGCGCGAGGAAGAACACTTGTTCGCCTCGGTCTGGAAGAGCGCGCAGAATCGGGGGTTGTGGCTCGCCATCAACTTAGTAACGGCATTGATTGCCTCGCGCGTGATCGGCGTGTTCGAAGGAAGCATCGAGAAACTTGCGGCGCTTGCGGCGCTAATGCCCATCGTCGCCGGTATCGGCGGCAACTCTGGCAATCAGACCACGACCTTGATTGTGCGCGGTTTGGCGCTCGGCCACATCAACTTGTCCAACGCGAAAAAATTGCTGGTAAAAGAATTGGCGGTGAGCCTACTCAACGGCCTGTTTTGGGGCGGCATATTGGGGGTGATTACGTATCTGCTATATCATAGCGTGCCGTTGGGATTGGTGATGTCGAGCGCCATGACGCTCAACCTATTGGTTGCGGCATTGATGGGTACGCTGTTACCGTTAACCATGCATAGGCTGGGCAGGGACCCGGCGGTGGGATCGAGTGTGTTGATCACAGCGATCACCGACAGCATGGGGTTTTTTATTTTTCTTGGGCTGGCAACACTGTTTCTGCTTTGAGGAGGACGTTGGACGTGAACTTTCTGGAGGCGCATGTTCGGCGCTGGCCTAACCATGGCTGAAGACTCGTCCGCCGATCGCCGTAAGTTGCGAGCGGATCGTCGCGGTGCGCACCGACGTTTGTCCGATTCCTGGTCGGGCGAGGTGCGCTTTGCCGGATGGAACGAACAACTCGTTCAATTCCTCACGCGCTACCTATTCATTGTACTGGCGCTAGTATTTTTTGGCAGTTCCGACGCCGTCGGCCAAATGGGCATGAGCCGCTGGCAGATCTACGCGTTTTTTATCGCCCACAGCCTGATCAATACCGTGATCATGTGGCACGCGTGGCGTCATCCGCGTTCTATCCCACGCTACCGCATTGCCCTTTGGCTGGATATTCTCGCCGTTTCCGTTGCGGTGCTGAATGATCCATACGACATCCCGCCCAGCCTGATTGTCTATATTCTCGTGGTGCTGGGCAACGGCATGCGCTACGGCATGCCGTTTTTTTCCGAAGGCTTGATCGCTTCATTTATCGGTGGGCTCGCCGCCCTCGGCATTCGCCAGACCCACTCGACGTTGAGCATGGCGCCCGGGATGATTTTCCTGACCCTGTTCTCCGGCATTGTGCTGATTTACGCCTACATGTTAATGGGGCGGATCGAATCCAGTCGGCGACAATTGGAACACACCAACGCAACCGATACGCTGACGGGGTTGCTGAATCGTCGCGGGCTGTATGAAATCGCCGAGCGCTTGTTCGACCGCGCGATGGGCCACGGCGAAAAAATCGTGGTGATGTTCGCCGATATGGACAAGTTCAAGAACATTAACGACACCTTCGGTCATCCCGCCGGCGATCAAGTACTGCGCGAATTGGGCACGATCTTGCGCGAATCGCTGCGCGCCCACGACATCGCGGCACGCTACGGCGGCGACGAGTTCGTCTTGATGCTGAGCAACACCACCATGGACGAAGCGGAGCACGTCGCGCGCCGCATTCAGAGTAAGGTGGTGGTCTCAGCGCAAGCGCGCGGCCATGACCTCAGTCTCACCATCGCCTACGGCGAGGCGCCCAGCGATGGCGCGACCCTGGATGCGGTACTCGAATCCGTCGACCTGGCGCTGTATCAATCCAAACTCAAACACGGCGCGGGCGGGCTGATGCGAGCCGGCGGCACCGAAATCCGCCATCCGGCTTAGTTTTTCACTCCGCAATAGTGCCAAGAGGCGCACTGAAATTGGCGCTCAGGCCGGTCGCTTGGAAATGACGCAGTCCTTGACGGTGCGGCACAGTCAAGAAAAGTGATCTTTTCGTGATCGTTTTGTCAAAACGTCAGTCTAGACTCGGTATTGCGACTAACATCCAGCTTTGTGCCGAACACGTATAAATCCTCATCGAGAAACTAGGAGACAACACTTGATTATCAGACCCTCGACGGACATCGTTCCCTCGGAAATTACCGACAAATCGCTTTATTTGAAGCGCCGCGAATTTTTGCAGTTAAGCGCAGCGACGGGTTTGGCGACATTGGCGGGCGGGATTTTGACACCGCGCGACGCGCATGCTTTGAGCAAACTCAGCGTCTCGAAGAAAACGGCGGCGACAGTGGAAGATCCGTTAACGCCCTTACGCGATGTGTCCGGCTATAACAATTTTTACGAGTTCGGAACCGATAAAGCCGATCCCGCCGCCTACGCATCGACACTGAAAACGCGCCCCTGGACCGTCGCCGTCGAAGGCGAAGTCAAACGCCCGAAAGTTTATGACATCGATGAGCTGCT
>JANMJR010000342.1:0-3217 GCA_031371465.1 Pseudomonadota bacterium | reverse complement strand
CTTGCATCAAGCGATGCGTTACGCAGTGCTCGGCGGTGGCAAGCGCGTGCGGCCGCTGCTGGTGTTTGCGGCGGGCGATGTGGCGCAGGCTGCGCCGGAGCGCTTGGAAATTATCGCCGCTGCTGTGGAAATGATCCACGCCTACTCGCTGGTGCACGACGATTTGCCGTGCATGGATGATGACACGCTACGTCGAGGCAAGCCGACGAGCCACATCGAGTTCGACGAAGCGACGGCGTTGTTGGCGGGGGATAGCTTGCACAGCCTGGCGTTTCAACTGCTGTCGGAATTTGTCGTTTCCGATGCGCCCGCGACGCAATTGAAGATGGCGGGCATTCTCGCCCGCGCCGCCGGTTCACGCGGCATGGCGGGTGGACAGGCGATCGATTTGGCGAGTGTCGACAAAGCGCTCGGGTTACCGGAACTTGAAATGATGCACATACACAAAACCGGTGCGCTGATTCGTGCGTCGGTGCAGTTGGGCGCCTTAGCCGGGCGGGAATTATCTGAAAACAAGATCAAAACCCTCGACCAGTACGCAAAGTGGATCGGTCTCGCGTTCCAAGTGATCGACGATGTGCTGGACGCCGAGGGAAATACCGCGACGCTAGGAAAAACCGCCGGTAAAGACCAGCGGAACAACAAGCCCACCTATGTCGGTATAATGGGTATCTCGGGTGCGCGCGATTTTGCCCATGAACTCAAGGATAAAGCGGAATCGGCTTTGTCCGAGTTGGGTGATGACGCCCACCGTTTGGGTGAAATCGGACGCTTTATCGTCGAGAGAAAATTCTAGTCTTGAGTCAACCTTCACTCTTAAACGCAATTCGAGATCCGTTCGATCTGCGCAAGCTCGAGCGCAAACAGTTGCGTCCGCTCGCGGACGAATTGCGTGAGTTCATTCTCACCTCGGTCGCCAGGACCGGCGGTCACTTGTCGTCCAATCTCGGGACGGTCGAGTTGACGGTTGCCCTGCACTACGTATTCGATACACCGGACGACCGGCTGGTGTGGGACGTTGGCCACCAAACCTATGCGCACAAAATATTGACCGGCCGCCGCGCCGGCATGGCGAAACTGCGCATGCGTGACGGCATCGCCGGTTTCCCGCGCCGTGACGAGAGCCCGTATGACACCTTCGGCACCGCCCATTCCAGCACCAGCATCAGCGCGGCGCTGGGAATGGCCATTGCCGCGAAGCAAAAAGGCGAAGATCGCCATACCATCGCCGTCATTGGCGACGGCGCCCTGACCGCCGGCATAGCCTTTGAAGCGCTGAACAATGCGGGCGTGCTCGGCGCAAATATACTGGTGGTATTAAACGACAACGATATGTCGATCTCGCACCCGGTCGGCGCGCTGCGTAACTATCTGGCGCGGCTGATGTCCGGGCCACTCTACTCCACGGTGCGCGGCACCGGCGATCGCATGTTACGCGGCACGCCGACGCTGCACGAATTCGCCAAACGTTGGGAAGAACACATGAAGGGCATGGTCACGCCCGGCACATTGTTTGAGGAGTTCGGTTTTAACTACATCGGCCCGATCGACGGCCACGACACCGAAGCGTTAGTCGCGACCTTGGCCAACATCAAGAAATTGCGCGGACCGCAGTTCTTGCATGTGGTGACAAAAAAAGGCAAAGGCTACGCACCGGCCGAGGAAGATCCGATCCTCTATCACGGCCCTGGGAAATTCGATCCGGCCGTGGGTATCGTCTCGAAACCATCGACCAAGCCGACCTATTCGCAAATTTTTGGCGATTGGTTGTGCGACATGGCCAAGCTCGACCGACGCTTAATCGGCATTACGCCGGCGATGCGCGAAGGATCGGGCATGGTGAAGTTTTCCGAGCAGTATCCGGATCGTTATTTTGATGTTGGCATCGCGGAACAGCATGCGGTGACGTTTGCCGCCGGATTGGCGTGCGAAGGCATGAAGCCCGTCGTTGCGATTTATTCGACGTTTTTGCAGCGCGCTTATGACCAAGTGATCCATGACGTGGTGTTGCAGAATTTGCCGGTGGTATTCGCGATCGACCGCGCCGGATTAGTCGGCGCCGACGGCCCGACCCATGCCGGGAGTTTCGATTTCAGTTTTCTGCGGTGCCTACCGAACACCACCATCATGGCGCCCGCTGACGAGAACGAATGCCGGCAAATGTTGTTTACCGCTTTTAGTCTTAACTCTCCCAGCGCGGTGCGTTATCCGCGCGGTAGCGGACCCGGGGTGGCGATCGAACCGACGATGCGCGCCGTGCCGGTTGGCAAAGGTAAAATACGCCGCGAAGGACGCAGAATTGCGTTGCTCGCCTTCGGCAGCATGTTGAAACCCGCGCTCGATGCGGCCGAGGAACTTAACGCGACGGTGGCGAATATGCGTTTCGTCAAGCCACTCGACGAAGAGTTGGTGATGCGGCTCGGGTTGTCGCACGATCTGTTAGTGACCATCGAAGAAAATACGATCCAAGGCGGCGCGGGGAGCGCCGTGGTCGAATCGCTGCTCAAGCAAAACGTGGCCACCCCTGTCATGCAATTGGGTCTGCCGGATCGTTTCGTCGATCACGGCGATCCCACCGCGATGTTAGTTGAATGCGGCCTTGATAAAGCGGGCATCGTGGCCTCGGTTACAGGACGCTTCAGGCTGTTGAACTCTTTCGCCACGCCGTTACTCAAAGCGTGAATCTCGAAACTAAATGACTGAAAAAGCACTAGGAAAATCTCATGAATAAGCGCGATCCTGATTTCGCCATTCCCGACGTACAAAGCTCACCGGATACGCGCCACATCGCCATCGACCGGGTCGGCATTAAGTCAATTCGCCATCCGGTTAAGGTCGCGGATCGCGAAGGCGGCGTGCAACATACCATCGCCAATTTCAACATGTACGTGCATTTGCCGCAGCACTTCAAAGGCACCCACATGTCGCGTTTTGTGGAGATCCTCAACAGCCGCGAGCGGGAAATTTCCGTGGAATCGTTCAGCGCAATGTTACACGACATGGTGACGCGTCTCGAGGCGGAAGCGGGGCACGTGGAAATGAATTTCCCCTACTTCATCAACAAAGCGGCGCCGATTTCCGGTGTGAAATCCTTGTTGGATTACGACGTTACATTCACCGGCGAAATTACCGGCGGCAAGACCGAGTTCACCATGAAGATCGTCGTTCCGGTGACAAGCTTGTGCCCGTGCTCAAAGAAAATTTCCGCCTACGGCGC
>JANMJR010000326.1:0-3123 GCA_031371465.1 Pseudomonadota bacterium | reverse complement strand
GCGGCGAGAAATATTCCGATTGGAAATTTGTCGCGAAATAGCGGTAAAGTTATCCATAACGATCGCTAATCTCGACCAAAATTTCACCACCACTCAGCAATTGCAGTGCGTCCGCGAAGGTGGCGGCGAATAGTTCGCGCAAATGCCGATTGCTCACGTTACCGCACGTAATCCAAAGGATTTGGGGCGGCGACCCTAAGCGATGTACCAATTCAACAAAATCACTGTCCTTGCTTACCACCACCGCGCTTTCGGCACGGGCATAGTCGAACAGAACAGTATCTGCGGCCACGGAAAGTCCGAGATCACGAACGGCAATGGCCGATATGGAAAACTCCCAACTGAGCCATTCGGCTAATTGTGGCGGTAATTGCGCATCGAGAATAAATCTCACGCGACCAAGCGGGCATGATTCGCGCGTTGCGAAGCAAATACCAGCGCCGCCTGAATATCCTCTAACTCAAGGTCTGGAAAGTCCGCCAGAATTTCATCGCTTGGCACATTCGCCGCCAGCATGTCGAGAATATCAGCGACACGAATACGTAGCCCGCGAATACAAGGCTTGCCCCCGCATTTGCCGGGTTCGGTGGTCACACGCTGAAGCAGTTCGATAGGATTCATAGTTATCATGTAGATTTGATGCGAGTTGATTTTACGCTGCCTTACAAGAGCGACGCAAATGCTGCTAAGTAGCCCGGGTCGTCGGCACCGTGCTGACGGAATACCGCCATTCAATCAGCGGCGGATTGATCCACATGGCCCTAGGCCAGCCGCTGAACGGCCCAGCTTCAGCCAAAGCTACAATCGCTACACCTATGGGTTTAACAATCCGCTGAGTGGGACGGATCCGAGCGGGTTTGGCTTCTTTGATATTGCGCAGGATTTTCTTCAGCTCGTAGGGCGCAATTGCGCAGCATTGCGCCGCATGCAACTGTCATACGCCCAAATTGCTGCAATGTGCTGCACCAGCAAATAATTGCCGAGGCGTTCCAGTAGATTCATACAAAAGTACCCGAGTCGCCGGGCGCAACGATAGTCGAGCATGGGTTAAGTCTATTGCGTATTGCGGCACTCAGCATACGGCGCAATGCTGCGCGATTGCGCCCTACTGGACTTTACATTCCCGCCTTCGCGGGAATGAGGCGCTGGCCTACGGACCACAATCGGTTATTAAACCGCGTAGGACGCAATCGTTATTGCGCCGAATCATTAATTTGATCGGTGCATTGGTATTGCATCCTACATTTTGTCAGCGCTGTCCCGAGGGTACTTCCTTTTGTTTCCACGCGAGACATCGCTAAAGAGCCGCATGGCCATAGGCCAGCCCCTGGATATTGCCGCGCAGGGCGACGTCACGATTTGGCATCATTATAACGGTGCAGTTGACGGCGCTAATGGTCCGGTCGGCAAGCGCAAACATTAAACATTTTAGATACGGTTCATTTTGGCGCGCTTGAGTTGCAAGTATCCCAATAATTGTGTCACAGTGAGTCTTATGAAAACTATTTCACTCCGCGAACTACACGAAAGCACCGGCACATGGGTTCGTGAAGCGGCCCGCATTGGGGCGCTTGTCATTACCGATCGCGGCAAGCCTGTGGCCCGCTTAGAAGCGGTCACGGCCGCCTTGCAAATCAATCCATTTCTCAGCCGCAAGCTGAGGCCCGGTTACGCCAAATTACGCGGTAAGCTCGGTGGCGGTAGCGAAAGTACAAAACTCGTCTCCGAAGACCGGGATACGCGATAAACATTCGGGTTAGCATGACGTGAGTTATTTCGATTCCGCTTTTATCGCAAAATTCTAGTGCGATTACCCAAGACGACGTTTCTTCGTTCCGCCGATACACTCCATCTAGTGTCGGCTCCAGAGCATGGGATCAGGGAAATTTACTCCACCGGTCGGCATTTGATTGCAGCGGCGAAACACTTTGGCGTCAAAGCAATGGGCAATTGGTAGGGTGGATCAAGCGTCGCGGATCCACCGAGGCGAACTTCGTTCGCCGGTCTTATGAGGTGATGGTGGATCCGCTTTGCTTGATCCACCCTACAAGCCTCAGTAAAAAATCAGCACTTCGCCTTCATTCAGACAATGGTTCGCTACTCACCTGCCGGTATAATATTGAATTCGCTCTTGCCCTTGAAATCATGAAGAACATTCTGCCCCTACTATTTTTGATCGCGCCGGCCTTTACGTTCGCGGCTAAGCCTGCGGCCAAACTCGAACCCAAACCTGACGCAGTCGCGTCGCAACCAGCCGCACCAGTGGCATTCGGTGCGCTAAGCGTTGCCGCCAAATCCTTCGTGTTGCGGGATTTTCAGAGTGGGCAAATTCTTGTCAGCCAAAGTCCGGATCTCAAGGTCGAGCCGGCGTCGCTGACCAAATTGATGACGGCCTATCTCGCATTCAAAAATATTAAGGAAAAGCGCTTGTCGGAAGATCAAGCGCTGCCGGTATCGGAAAAAGCGTGGAAGGCCATCGGCTCGCGCATGTTCATCGATCTCAAGGTGCCCGTCACCGTCGGCGAGTTGTTGCGCGGCATGATTATTCAATCGGGTAACGATGCCAGCATTGCGCTGGCGGAGGCCATGGGCGGCAGTGAAGAGGCCTTCGCCGAATTGATGAATAAAGAAGCCACGCGCCTCGGCATGAAAAATTCGCACTTTCTCAACGCCACCGGGTTGCCCGATGCGCAGCACTATTCAACCGCAGAAGATTTGAGTCTGCTCGCTAGCGCGATCATTCGCGATTTTCCGGAGTTCTACACCATCTACTCGACACGCGAATACAAGTACAACAAGATCACGCAGCCGAATCGCAATCGTTTATTGTGGCTGGATCCGACTGTGGACGGCATGAAAACCGGTCATACCGACAGCGCCGGATGGTGTTTGGTCAGTTCGGCGAAGCGCAACGACCGACGCCTGATTTCGGTCGTGCTTGGCGCGGCCTCGGACACGGTGCGCACCATCGAGAGCCAAAAATTATTGAATTACGGCTTCCAGTTTTACGAAACCCGGCGCATGTATAAACAAGGCGAATCGGTGACCGATCTTGAAGTGTACAAAGGCCAGGAAAAAACCGTGAAAGCCGGATTTGACCGCGATCTGTTCCTAACGCTGCCG
>JANMJR010000169.1:0-11349 GCA_031371465.1 Pseudomonadota bacterium | reverse complement strand
GGTTCGGATCGACATCAAGGAGGCGTTAAGCATGAGACACCTTAAATACTTCATTCGCGCCCGTGTACTGGCGCCGTGGTTGCGCCATGAGCCGAAGTCGAATCGGCTTAGGCAATAATCATATCACTGAAGAGCCGCTTGGATGCTGGGTGTCAGGCCATTCACTATTGTCTGGATTATGATTAAGCGAACCCAATTGCTGCAGCGTACGGTTCTGATTTTGATGCTTAGCGCCGGTGTCGTTCAGGCAGCGACCCCTGCTTTTGAACCGGGGCGATGGCAAATCACCATCGTTGATTTTGCGGATCGCACCAACGTCTCACAGGAATGTATTAAGACTTCGGAGTGGGCGTGGTGGATTGTGTTGGCCGGTAAGATTACCAGCGAAGAAACGTGTATGCCGCCGGTGGCCACGATGGCGAAAAGCGTCGTGAAGATCTCGCAAGCATGCCAGAGCGTATCCGCAGAGATGGAAATTTCATCCGCTGGCGCCGAGCGCCTGTCGGGAAATCTGGTCACGTTAACGGTCACACCCTACGGCATGGCGATTCCTTTTCATTCTAAGTTTGAGGCACGGCGCCTGAGCGCTGATTGTCCGTAATCCGTTTGAATTTCGCCTGGGATATTTTTTGCCGGGTCGTCGATAATTACGGCGACATCGGCGTGTGTTGGCGGCTGGCGCGCCAGTTGGCGGCGGAGCATGACGTGGCGGTGCGGCTTTGGGTGGATGATCTCGATTCGTTCGCGCGCTTATGTCCCGAAATCGATTCGTCCTTGGATCGCCAGCGTATCGCCGGCATGTCGGTATATCGCTGGCGCGAACGGTTTCCCGACGCGATTCCGGGCAACGTGGTGATCGAGGCATTCGGCTGCGAACTTCCCGCCGTATTTCGGGCCGCGATGACGGCGAAAGCGCAGCCGCCCGTGTGGATCAACCTGGAATATTTATCCGCGGAAAATTGGGTGACGGGAAGCCATGCGTTGCCTTCACCCCAAGCAAAGTTGCGCAAATATTTTTTCTTCCCGGGTTTTGTTGCGGGCACCGGTGGGCTGTTGCGCGAGGGAGACCTCATCGCAAAGCGCGAGCGCTTCCAGCGCGATGCCCAGGCACTGGCTGAATTTTGGCGTGACGTGGGAATGGAAATACCCCGCGCTGACGAGTTGCGCGTGAGTCTGTTTTGCTACGACAATCCGGTGCTGCCCGATTTGTTGGCGCGGTGGGCAGCCGGATTGCAGCTCGTTACCTGCCTGGCGCCTGAGGGCGTGGCGTCGAGCGCGCTGGCAGGATTTTTCAACATACCTTCAATAAAAGTGAACCAAACCTACGCCCGCGGCAATCTCCGCGCGCGGATCATCCCCTTTCTTGATCAAGAACGCTATGACCGCTTGCTCTGGGCCTGCGATATTAATTTTGTGCGCGGCGAAGATTCCTTCGTCCGCGCTCAATGGGCGGCGCGGCCGTTTGTTTGGCACATCTATCCGCAGCACGACGACGCGCATCGCGTTAAGCTCGGCGCCTTCCTCGATCTTTTCTGTGCCGACATGGACGTCGCAACGGCCGGGTCAATTCGATTGTTTTGGCGAGCTTGGAACGGCGATGGCCAAGCGGCCGCGGACTGGAGGCCGTTGCTGAAGGCGGATCATGCGCGGCGGTGGTCGGAGAATTTGGCGCAGCAAACGGATCTTGCATCCAACCTGGTGAACTTTAGCCGTGATCTGTTAAAATCCCCGGCTTCCAATTAGCATTTCGAGACTCCGATGAAACAAGCGCAAGAACTTCGATCCGGCAACGTGATCATGGTCGGCAAAGACCCAATGGTCATTCTAAAGGCCGAATACAACAAAGGTGGCCGCAGCTCCGCTGTGGTGAAAATGAAGCTGAAAAATCTATTATCCGGCTCCGGCACGGAAACGGTGTACAAGGCCGACGACAAGCTCGAACTCTTGACGCTGGAGCGCAAGGACGTTACCTATTCTTACTTCGGCGATCCGATGTATGTGTTCATGGATGCCGATTACAACCAGTACGATATTGAGAAAGACAGCATGGGCGCTGCCCTGGATTATCTGGAGGAAGGTTTGCCCTGCGGCGTGGTGTTTTACGAAGGCCGACCGATTTCAGTGGAGTTGCCCAACTCCGTCGTGCGTGAAATTGCTTACACCGAGCCGGCGATTCGCGGCGACACGTCGGGCAAAGTGTTAAAGCCCGCGACCCTTGCCACCGGCTTTAAAGTGCCGGTGCCATTATTTTGCGAGACCGGCGATCGCATTGAGATCGATACCGCTACCGGCGAATATAAGCGGCGTATTACCGGCTAACGACACTCCGATGGTCATTGCGAGGAACGTTTTTTGTGACGAAGCAATCTCGTAGTTTACCGCCTTAAAATCGAGATTGCTTCGTTGCTGCGCTTCTCGCAATGACAAAAAACACGGGGCGCCAAGCGCCCCGTTTTCATTGATGCGGAAGAACCGACTACTCGGCTTTCGGCAGACGCGTACCCTGGTAGTAAAAGATTTGCCATGCGCCGCCGCGTTTGGCATAAACCGCGGCATAACGCAGGTTGAATTTCGCCTCCTTACCCTTCATGGTCAGCTCGACATGGGCGATGCCCGTCGCGACTACAACGCTGCCGATTTGCTGAATTTTTTTCTGTTCACGATCAAATTTAGAAATTTTTAGATCGCCCGAAGTAAAGCTTTCGATAACTTTCGCCTTGCTATCGGAAATGCCGGACGAATGCACGTACTCCATTTCGTCCGCGAATATCTTTTCCAGTGGCGTAACATTTCCGGATAGATAGGCGGCAATGCGCTCGTCTTCCGTCGCGTTAATGTCGTCGACGATGCCGGCGCGGGCAGGCGCGGTGGCAATCAGCCCGAATAGAAAGGCTGCACAAATCGAATGTAAAACTAGACGCATGGTAATTTCCTCGTTCAAGTGTGGGGCCGCCGTCGGGCAGCGTGGTTGTTATGAATAGTTTGCCGAGCGCAATTGTCGCATGGTCGAGCACTTGAATAAAAGCATGCCGGAGACCCGCGTCCGGCTTGACTTCTGGCGATGGCATTGCTGCGATCCAATATCCACGGGCAGTTCCAGGTAGGTCACGCGCGGTGCGGTTCCAGCGCCTTGAAATCAAATTCAACGCCGTGGCCGGGCCGCTCCGGCGCGAGTGCAAATCCGCCTTCTATGCGCAACGGATCTTTGATGTAACGATCCAGGCCGAAACCATGGGCCTCGAGATAGGAGCGATTCGGCGCCGCCGCGAGGCATTGCACCGTGACATCGTGGGCGCCGTGGGACGTGACGGGTAAGTTGTACGCCTCGGCCAAATGGGCGACTTTCATGAATACCGTGACGCCGCCGCAATTGGTGACATCGGGCTCGGGAAAGGTCACCGCACCCGCGGCGATGAAATTTTTGAAATCGTACAGACTGTGAAAATTTTCCCCCGTCGCGATGGGATGGCCGCCTTCTTTGACAATGCGAGCGTGGCCGACGATGTCGTCGGGAATGGTCGGTTCTTCGAGCCAGACCAGACCGAATTCCTGGAATGCACGGGCGGCGCGAATTGCCTGATCCACCGTCCAGCGCATATTCGCGTCGGCCATCAAGGGAAAATCGGCGCCAAGATGCTCGCGCATTTTCTTCACGCGCTCGACGTCTTCGCTGAGCTTATCGCGGCCGACTTTCATCTTGATGGCGCGAAAACCGTGAGCCTGAAAATCATCGGCTTGGCGCAATAATTTATCCAGCGGAAACTGCAAATCGATACCGCCGGCATAACACGGCACACATGGGTCGAACCCGCCGAGCAAGCGCCATAGCGGCTTACCGGCTTTCTTTGCGCTGAGATCCCATAACGCCATATCGACGGCGGAAATAGCAAAACTCGCCGAGCCGCCCCGCCCGCCATAGTGAATCGCCCACCACATTTTTTGCCACAGGGCTTCAATTTGATCCGGCTCTTGGCCGATCAACACCGTTTTTAAATAGCGCTCGATCAACACATAGGCGCCTGCGCCGCCGGCGCCGGGCGTGAACGTGTAACCCATCCCCTGCGCACCGTCGCTGTCGCGCACGCGCGCGGTGATTAATTCAAAATGGGTCATGTCGCCGTGCATGCTGTCGGACAGCACGACCGGTAGCGGTATGCGGTAAAAATCCGCGTGGATCGAGGTGATCGTGTTCATCGCAGAATTGTAATTTAACGGCCTATGATTTGAAACAAGAAACTTGCCAACTCGGCACAAGCGCGAAATGGACGCACGGCCAGCGGTTGAGTCAGAGGCTATTTTCGTGGATTTTCGCGGCTACGCGGCGAGACAATCGCGAACCGCGGCAATCACCTGCTCAACCCGTTGCGGCGTAATCCAATAGTGCGTGACGGCACGAAAGCGCGGTCCGCCGATTAACAGAATTTTTCTGGATTTCATCGCGGCAACGAACGTCGCGGGATCGACGCGGTCGGGGATGGAGAAAAAAACCATGTTGGTGCGCTGATGAACAGGATGCAGCGTAATCCCCGGAATGGCGGCCAGACCTTGCGCTAATCGCTCCGCCTGTTCGTGGTCTTCACCCAGTCGGGCGCGCATGTCTTTCAACGCGATGAGGCCGGTGGCCGCGAGCACGCCTGCCTGACGCATGCCGCCGCCGAGCATTTTGCGGATGCGGCGCGCGCGATCGATGAACTCTTTTGAGCCGAGCAATAACGATCCTGTCGGTGCACATAATCCTTTACTCAAACAGATTTGCACGGAATCCGCTTCGCGAACTAAGTCGATTGGATCCACATCGAGGGCCGCCGCCGCGTTGAATAAACGGGCGCCGTCGATGTGAAGTTTGAGGCCGCGGGCATGGGCGAAATCAGCGACGCGATCGACATATTCCGCCGTAAGCGGCACGCCGCCCATGCCGCCTTGGGTGTTTTCCAAGCACACTAACTTGGTGATGGGGTGATGCACGTCGGCGCTGTTGCGAATCGCTGCTTCGATGTCGTCCAATTTTATTTCGCCGTTCGGCTGCACCGCGACTTGATGCATGGTAATGCCGCCGAGCGCGGAGGCGGCGCCGACTTCCCAACGGAAGATGTGGCCCTCCTTGCCGACGATCAATTCTTCGCCGCGCTGGCAGTGGGTGAGGCAAGCGATGACGTTGCCTTGGGTGCCGCTGGTGACAAATAGCGCGGCTTCTTTACCGAGCAATTGCGCGGCGTAATCCTGCAGCGCGTTGACCGTCGGGTCATCGCCAAACACGTCATCGCCGACGATCGCGTTCGCCATGGCGGTACGCATTGCCGGCGTGGGGTGGGTGACGGTGTCGGAGCGTAAATCGATTACATCCATGGGGAGTTTCCCAACAAACGAATTAAAGTTGTTCAGTCACGTCGCGTAAAAATGCGGCGCATCGATCGGCATTCGAGAGTGCTTCACCGGCAATCATAAAAATATCCTCCGCGCGTTCGCCTAGGGTGTTGATCTTCGCGGTGCGAAGCTGGATGCCAAAGGACACAAACACGTAAGCGATGGCGTAGAGCAGGCCGGGACGATCGCTGGTGACGATCGACAGCGTGTGATGACCGGCGCGCGCGTCGAACCGAAGATCGACTTCCGACGCGATCGGAAAATGTTTGATTTGACGCGATACCCGCGCCCGACTTGGTGTGGCCAGGGGCGGGTTGTTCGCCAGCGTGTCTTTGAGTTCGTGTTCGATGTAACTGAGAATATCGCGATAGTGGCTGTCCTTTTTTGCCTTGTCCAGCACGTAAAAACTATCGACGACGTAGCCATGGGAGGTGGTATAGATTTTCGCTTCAACAATGTTGAAGCTGATCTGTCCAAAAAAGCCGCTCATCCGCGCGAACAGCGCTTCGCGATCCGGTGAGTAGATCATCACTTGGACGCCTTCGCCAACCGGACTCAGGCGCGCTTTGATCACGGGCTCGGCGCTATCGACACGGCGGCCGATGGCGCGCGCGTGCCAGGCGATTTCCTGGGCATCATGACGCCGGAAATAAGAGTCATCAAAATTCTTCCACAGTACCGTGAGTTGTTCTTCCGGCAGGGCGTACTGACGAATAATGCGCCGCGCTTCGTCGCGTTTGAGCGCGATCTCGGCTTGTGCATCGCTCTGCGCTCCTTCGAGATAACGTTTGGTCAAACGATAAAGGTCTTCGAGAAGCTTGCCCTTCCAAGCGTTCCATACTTTCGGACTAGTGCCGCGAATATCGGCCACGGTGAGTAGATACAGCGCGGTCAGTCGGCGCAATGTACCGACCCGGGCGGCGAATTGTTCGACCACTTCCGGGTCGCTGAGATCTTGTTTTTGCGCCGTGGAGGACATCGTTAAATGGCTTTCCACTAACCACACGACTAGGTCGCAATCATCAATGCTCAGGCCATGGGCTTTGCAGAAGCGCCGCGCATCGACCGCGCCCAGAGACGAATGATCGCCGCCGCGCCCTTTTGCGATGTCGTGAAATAAGGCGGCGAGATAAAGCGTTTCGGGACGTTCGAATTCGGCGATCAACTGACTGCAAAACGGAAACTCATGGGTGAACATCGGCACGGCGAAGCGGCGCACATTGCGCAGCACTTTGAGAATGTGTTCATCGACGGTATAGACATGAAATAAATCATGCTGCATCTGACCCACGATACGACCAAACGCGGGAATGTAACTGCCGAGCACGCCGTATTCATTCATGCGGCGCAATACATAAGTCACGCGAAGTGGCGCACGCAGGATGTCGATGAACTGCGCGCGGTGGCGCGGATCGCTCCGGAAGCCAGCATTCATGCGGCTCTTGGCGCGCCATAGGGCGCGCAGCGTGGTCGGACTGAGGCCGGTCAATTCCGGCTGGCGCTGCAAGACACGAAAGGTTTCGAAGATTGTTTCGGGTTTGTTTTGGTACAACGCTTCGTCGCGCACCCGCAGTACGTCGCCGCGCACCTGAAAATCAGAATTCTCTTTCAGATCGATCAATGGCGCGAGCGGAAAAATTCGGCCGGAGATGTTGTGCAGCAAGATGGTGTTGAGAAAACTGACGGCTTTGGTGGTCTGATAATAACGTTGCATTAGCAGTTCGCTAGGGCGCTTGTGGCCTTTGCTTTGCAGACCCATTTCCTCGGCGAGGGTGGTCTGAAAATCGAATAGTAATCTGTCCTCGCGCCGGTTGCCCAGATAGTGCAGACGAATGCGCAGTTCCTTCAAAAAATGTTCGTGGCGCCTGATCTGCCGAGCCTCGTGGCGGGTGATGAGATCGGCATCCGCAAGGGCGTTCCAGTCGTCGCCTTGCTGGGCGGAGTTGGCGAGCCAGAGGATATTTTGCAGATCGCGCAGGCCGCCGGGACCCTCCTTAAGATTGGGCTCTAGGCTGTAACTGGTTTCGTTAAAGCGCAGATGACGTTTGCGTTGTTCCTCACGCTTGGCCGTGTAAAACGTTTGCGTCTTGTGGATCGCGGCGAGGCGCGTGTTCAGAATTCGAAATGTCGCATGGCTGCCGGCGAGGAGACGACCTTCGCGCAATGTGGTTTGCACGGTGATGTCCGCGGCGCTTTCGGCGACACATTCTTCGACGCTGCGCACGCTGTGGCCGACTTCCAAACCGACATCCCAGAGGGTGCCGATGAGTTGTTCGATCCTTTCTGCGGGCTGTTGCTGCTGGCCGGACAGAATCAATAAATCGATATCCGAATAGGGAAACAATTCGCCGCGACCATAGCCGCCAACCGCGATCAACGCGCAATCGGGTGCGACATCGGCTGCTTGCCAAATGGATTGCAAAACCTGATCGACTAGGCGGCAATGGCCCGACAACAGCGCGCGCACATCGCCGTTTTCGTAAAACGCGCGTTTTAGCGCCGCCCGTTCGGACTTGAGTTGTTCGCGCCAGGCCGTCGGAAGGCGCTGGGTGAGCGACAGTGCGACGGCCGGGGCGTTGTTTGACATGCAGCAAACTTACGCGGGCATTGCGGGGGCGCCGCTGGAAGTCGTCAACACCTCAAAGCCGGTTTCCGTGACTAACACCGTATGTTCCCACTGCGCGGACAGGCTGTGATCGGCGGTGACAATGGTCCAGCCGTCGGCCATTTGCCGAATTTCGCGCCGCCCCGCATTGATCATTGGCTCGACGGTGAAGGTCATACCGGATATGAGCTTCATGCCGGTACCCGGCTTGCCGTAATGCAATATTTGCGGATCTTCGTGAAATTTGTCGCCGATGCCGTGGCCGCAGAATTCGCGCACGACACTGTAGCCATGGCGTTCGGCGTGACTTTGGATGGCGTGACCAATGTCGCCCAGGCACGCGCCGGGCTTGACGGATTTAATGCCGCGCCACATGCAATCGTAGGTGATCGCGGTTAGTCGCTTCGCCGCAATCGACGGTTCACCGACAGCGAACATACGGCTGGTATCGCCGTGATATTTATCTTTAATAACGGTGATGTCGATGTTGACGATGTCGCCGTTTTTCAACATTTTGTCGCCCGGTACGCCATGGCAAACTTGATGATTCACTGACGTGCATATGGACTTCGGATAAGGGTTGTGGCCGGGCGGTGCGTAGTTAAGCGGAGCGGGAATAGTCTGTTGCACGTTCATCATGTAGTCGTGACAAAGGCGATCCAATTCGCCGGTTGAGATGCCGGGCTTTACGAAAGGCGTGATGTAATCGAGCACTTCGGCGGCGAGGCGGCCGGCAACGCGCATTTTCTCGATTTGTTCCGGCGTCTTGGGGGTAATCGACATCTGATGAGATTTCGCGGGTTGTGACTAATTGGGCATTATAACAAGCGCTCATTGCCCGTTAGGCGGTCGGCAGTTGATAGTCTTTAAAGTCTTCGCGCAACTTTGTTTTCAGTAATTTTCCGGTCGCGGTATGCGGCAGCTTGTCGACGAAGGCGACATCGTCGGGCATCCACCATTTTGCGATCTTCCCTTCAAAAAACTTCAGCAAATCTTCTTTGCTGACGTTTGCGCCGGCTTTCTTGACGACCACGAGCAGCGGGCGCTCGTCCCATTTCGGGTGAGCGATGCCAATTACCGCGGCTTCGGCAACGTCCGGGTGGGCGATGGCAAGATTTTCTAGGTCAATTGAGCTAATCCACTCGCCGCCGGACTTAATGACATCCTTCGAGCGATCGGTAATTTGCATAAAGCCATCGGCATCGATGGTGGCGACATCGCCGGTGGGGAACCAGCCGTCAGGCGTGAGCGGATTCCCGCCTTCACTCTTAAAGTATTCGCGTACGATCCACGGACCGCGCACCAGCAAATCGCCGAAGGCTTTGCCATCATGGGGGAGATCTTTGCCGTTCGACCCGACGATGCGCATTTCCACGCCAAAAATTGCGCGGCCTTGTTTTTGTTGAATGGCGAAGCGTTCGGCCTCACTGAGCTTGAAGTGTTTTTCTTTGAAAGTATTGAGTGTTCCTAAGGGGCTCAACTCGGTCATGCCCCAAGCATGGAGTACGCGTACGCCGTAATCGTCTTGGAAAGTCTTAATCATGGCGGGCGGGCAGGCCGAGCCACCGATGACGGTGCGATTCATAGTGCTGAATGTTAGGTTGTTCTGTTTGACGTAGTTGAGCAACCCCAACCAAACCGTAGGCACACCCGCGGAGAGGGTCACCCCTTCACTCTCGAACAATTCGTGCAGACTGGCGCCATCTAGCCCGGCGCCCGGAAACACGATCTTGGCGCCGACCATGGCGCACGCGTAGGGCGTGCCCCAAGCATTGACATGGAACATTGGCACGACCGGCAAAATCACATCGCGCGCGGACAGGTTCATCACGTCCGGCAAAGCGATCGCGTACGTATGCAGTATGGTTGTGCGGTGGCTATAAAGCACGCCCTTGGGATTCCCAGTGGTGCCGGAGGTGTAGCACAGAGAGGACGCGGTATTTTCATCGAAGATCGGCCATTCAAATCGATCCGACGCTGCGGCAACGAGTTCTTCGAAGCACAGGACACCGATTGTTTTCATGGCCGGCATGTGGGAGCGATCGGTCATTGCCACCCAACCTTTCACATTTTTGCAATGGGGCGCGAGGCCGTCGATCAACGCGGCGAACGTGATGTCGAAAAAAACATATTGGTCATCGGCGTGGTTAACGATGTAGGTGATCTGCTCGGGAAACAAGCGTGGGTTGATGGTGTGTAAAACGGCGCCCATGCCGGATACCGCGAAGTAGCTTTCAAAGTGGCGAAAGCCGTTCCAGGCCAGCGTGCCGATTCGATCGCCAGACTTAACTCCGAGTGAAATTAACGCATTTGCCAGTTGCCGTGAACGCTTGTGCGCATCGGCATAGGTATAGCGATGAATGCCACCCTCGGTTAAGCGTGAAACAATTTCCGTGTCGCCGTGATGATCCGACGCGTGCCGGATCAGCGAAGAAATCAATAGAGGCATATTCATCATAAGGCCTTGCATGGAACTCTCCAGAAGTAGTGTGTTAGCGTGATCGCGAGGAAAAGTATAACGCACATGAATTAATTTAAGCTCACGCGCTTGCCTATTCTTGTGGTGTATGTATAATCCGCCCTCTTGCTTGAAATTCATGACCCCCAGCAACACGTTATGAGGGGCGATTGCACGACGAATTGAGAGCAAGACCGCGGGAAAATTTAACAGGGATTGTTGACACGAAATTAAAATCTTTGTTATAGTTGCGGTCTTGCTTGATCAGACGCGGGGTGGAGCAGCCTGGTAGCTCGTCGGGCTCATAACCCGAAGGTCGTAGGTTCAAATCCTACCTCCGCAACCAAATTCAAAAAAAGCTTCGCTGGATTTGGGGAAGTCTATTGTTCTTTAAAAACTTACAGCCGATAAGTGTGGGCGCTTAGTTTGGATTCAAAGTAATTGAACTAAGTGCTTACATAGAAGTTAATCTCCGGATTGACTTTGAGTGAGCATCGCAGAAATGCGATTTAAGCAGCGATTAAACTGAAGAGTTTGATCCTGGCTCAGATTGAACGCTGGCGGAATGCTTTACACATGCAAGTCGAACGGCAGCACGGGGGCAACCCTGGTGGCGAGTGGCGTACGGGTGAGTAATACATCGGAACGTGTCCTAGAGTGGGGGATAGCCCGGCGAAAGCCGGATTAATACCGCATACGCTCGAAAGAGGAAAGTGGGGGATCGTAAGACCTCACGCCCTAGGAGCGGCCGATGCCGGATTAGCTTGTTGGTGAGGTAAAAGCTCACCAAGGCGACGATCCGTAGCTGGTCTGAGAGGACGACCAGCCACACTGGGACTGAGACACGGCCCAGACTCCTACGGGAGGCAGCAGTGGGGAATTTTGGACAATGGGGGAAACCCTGATCCAGCCATTCCGCGTG
>JANMJR010000291.1:0-14594 GCA_031371465.1 Pseudomonadota bacterium | reverse complement strand
AGGACTAGGAAATGGCAAAAGGAAAGTTTGAGCGGACCAAGCCGCACGTAAACGTGGGGACGATAGGTCATGTGGACCATGGGAAGACCACGCTAACGGCGGCGATCACCCTGGTGCTGTCGAAGAAATATGGCGGGGAGGCCAAGGCCTATGATCAAATTGACGCGGCCCCCGAAGAGAAAGCACGCGGGATCACCATTAACACGGCCCACGTCGAGTATGAGACTGCCAATCGCCACTACGCCCACGTTGATTGCCCCGGCCACGCCGATTATGTCAAGAACATGATCACTGGCGCCGCGCAAATGGACGGCGCCATTCTGGTGGTGAGTGCCGCCGACGGCCCCATGCCCCAGACAAGAGAGCATATCCTGCTAGCACGACAAGTAGGCGTGCCCTACATCATCGTCTACATGAACAAAGCCGACATGGTCGACGACAAAGAGTTGCTTGAGCTGGTCGAAATGGAAGTCCGCGAACTCCTGGACAAATACGAATTTCCCGGCGACAACACCCCCATCATCATTGGCTCAGCCAAGATGGCCATGGAAGGCGACACCTCCGAGATGGGCGAAGGCAGCATCTTCAAGCTTGCAGAGGCCCTGGATAGCTACATTCCCCAACCCAAGCGCGCCCTGGATGGCCCGTTTCTGATGCCCGTCGAAGACGTCTTCAGCATCTCCGGACGGGGAACGGTAGTGACGGGAAGAATTGAGCGCGGCATCGTCAAAGTCGGTGAAGAGATCGAGATTGTAGGCTTAAAGCCCACCCTCAAGACCGTCTGCACTGGCGTAGAAATGTTCAGGAAGCTACTCGACCAAGGCCAAGCCGGCGACAACGTCGGTGTACTCCTACGTGGCACCAAGCGCGAAGAAGTCGAGCGCGGCCAAGTGCTGGCCAAACCCGCCAGCATCACCCCGCACACCAAGTTCACTGCTGAGATTTATGTTCTAAGTAAAGAAGAAGGTGGCCGACACACCCCGTTCTTCCAGGGCTATCGTCCGCAGTTTTACTTTCGCACCACCGACGTCACCGGCAGCATTGAGTTACCGGCGGGTACCGAGATGGTCATGCCCGGGGACAACATCAGCATCACCGTCGCACTCATCCAGCCCATTGCGATGGAAGAAGGCTTACGCTTTGCGATCCGCGAAGGCGGTCGCACCGTCGGCGCCGGTGTCGTGGCGAAAATTATTGAGTGATTGGAAAAATTAAATGGCAACTGCAATTCAGCATCAGAAAATTCGCATTCGCCTTAAGGCGTTTGACTATCGTTTGATCGACCAGTCGGCGCTTGAAATAGTTGAAACGGCGAAGCGCACTGGCGCAGTCGTCAAAGGCCCGGTGCCTTTGCCTACTCGTATTGAGCGCTTTGACGTATTGCGTTCACCGCACGTGAATAAAACGTCACGTGACCAGTTCGAAATTCGTACGCATTTGCGCTTGATGGATATTGTCGACCCAACTGACAAAACCGTAGATGCATTGATGAAACTCGATTTACCCGCAGGTGTGGACGTCGAAATTAAGTTGTAAGATTTGCTAAGAGGACGGGTTACCGTCCCTAAATTAAGCGCCGATCAATTGTAATCGGCACCTATAAAAGGGTAAGAAGATGAGCTTAGGATTAGTCGGCCGCAAGGTCGGCATGACACGCATTTTCACTGACGACGGTAGCGCTGTTCCAGTTACAGTGCTCGACGTTTCCAACAATCGAGTCACCCAAGTTAAGACACCGGAAGTGGATGGCTACGCCGCCGTGCAGGTGGCATTTGGCACGCGTGGCGTCAATCGCGTTACCAAGGCGCAGGCGGGTCACTACGCCCGTGCGGGTGTTGAGGCTGGATCAGTGCTCGGGGAATTTACGCCGTCGGCCGAACAATTGGTGCTGTTAAAGCCCAGTTCGGTAATCGCGCTGGAGATATTTAAGGTCGGTCAGATGGTGGATGTTACAGGTGTGACGCAAGGTAAAGGTTTCGCGGGAACGATTAAGCGTTATAACTTTGCCTCCGGTCGCGCTAGCCACGGTAACTCCCGCTCGCATAACGTTCCTGGTTCAATCGGTATGGCGCAGGATCCGGGCCGCGTGTTCCCTGGTAAGCGCATGTCAGGTCACATGGGTGCGGTTAAGCGAACCACACAAAATCTTGAGATTGTACGTATTGATCTACAACGCCAGTTGTTGTTAGTGAAAGGCGCCGTGCCCGGCTCCAAGGGCGGTCACATCATCGTTCACCCTGCCGTGAAAGCGGGGGCATAATGGAACTTAAGTTAATTAACGATAAAGGCGAAGCGATTTCCAACCTTGCTGCTTCCGACGATTTGTTCGGGCGCGAGTTTAACGAGGCGCTGATTCATCAGGTCGTAACGGCCTATCAAGCCAATGCGCGCCTCGGTACCCGTGCGCAGAAGGGGCGTAGCGAAGTCGCTAAATCTACCCGCAAGCCCTGGCGCCAAAAAGGCACCGGTCGTGCCCGCGCGGGTATGGCCTCAAGTCCGCTGTGGCGTGGTGGCGGCAAGATTTTCCCTAACAGCCCAGACGAAAACTTTAGCCATAAGCTTAACAAGAAAATGTATCGCGCCGGCATGTGTTCGATACTGTCGCAGTTGGTTCGCGAGGGCCGTTTATCCGTGGTCGACAACCTCAACCTCGATACGCCGAAGACCAAGCAATTGGCGCAGAAACTCAAAGGTATGGGGATGGATAATGTGCTGATTATCACCGGTCAGATCGATGAAAATCTTTTCTTGTCCGCGCGTAACCTGCCGAACGTGCTGGTACTCGAAGTGGGTCACGCCGATCCGGTGAATTTAGTGCGCTACGCAAAAGTCCTTATGACTCGCGACGCTGTCAAGAAGATGGAAGAGGTAATGGTATGACTGCCCAACCGACTCAAGAACGATTGACGCAAATTCTTGCGGCCCCAGTGATCTCCGAGAAGAGCACCTATGTTGCCGACAAGTTCAATCAAGTCATTTTTGAAGTGATACCCAATGCAACTAAGCCGGAGATCAAGGCCGCGGTTGAATTGATGTTTAAAGTTGAAGTCACCGGCGTACGTGTATCAAACACGATGGGTAAGACTAAGCGCTTCGGCCGTTATATCGGTAAGCGGGGCGATACAAAGCGCGCTTATGTTTCGATTAAGTCCGGCCAAGAAATCAACTTTACCGGTGAATAGAGGATAACTATGGCACTCGTAAAACTAAAACCTACATCACCGGGACGTCGCGCCGTCATTCGGGTCGTTACCCCGGGTTTACACAAGGGCGCGCCGTTTGCCGCATTGACGGAAAGTCAAACGCGCGGCTCCGGACGTAATAATAACGGGCATATTACAACGCGCCATAAAGGTGGTGGGCACAAGCAGCACTATCGGATGGTTGATTTTCGGCGCGACAAGGATGGCATTATCGCCAAAGTCGAGCGTATCGAGCACGATCCGAATCGCACTGCCCATATCGCGCTGCTATGCTATCGCGATGGCGAACGGCGTTACATTATTGCCCCCAAAGGCGTTGCTGTAGGCATGGAGTTGGTGAGCGGCCCGGAAGCCCCGATCAAACCCGGCAACGCTTTGCCGTTGCGCAATATTCCCGTCGGTACAACCGTGCATTGTATTGAAATGTTACCCGGCAAAGGCGCGCAACTCGCACGGTCAGCGGGCACTTCCGTACAATTGCTGGCACGGGAAGGAACCTACGCGCAACTGCGTCTGCGCTCCGGCGAGATTCGCAAGGTGCATGTCGATTGCCGCGCTACCATTGGCGACGTCGGCAACGAAGAGCACAACCTCGAATCTATCGGCAAAGCGGGTGCAATGCGTTGGCGCGGCGTTCGTCCGACAGTGCGCGGCGTGGTGATGAACGCCGTCGATCACCCGCACGGCGGTAGTGGTGGCAAGACCGCGGCAGGCCAGCCTCCGGTTAGCCCCTGGGGTCAGCAAGCCAAGGGCTTTCGTACTCGCAAGAACAAACGCACGGACGTGATGATCGTACGCCGTCGTCACGCGAAATAAGGGAAAATCCATATGGCACGTTCAGTAAAAAAGGGCCCCTTCGTGGATGGCCACTTAATCAAAAAAATCGAGACGGCTCAAGCTACTAAGGACAAGCGCCCCATTAAAACATGGTCGCGTCGATCCACTGTATTGCCTGATTTCGTAGGTTTGACGATCGCGGTTCACAACGGTAAACAGCATATTCCGGTGTATGTAACAGAAAACATGGTCGGTCATAAACTTGGTGAGTTTTCGCACACCCGTACGTTTAAGGGTCACCCCGGCGATAAAAAAGTCGCGGCTCCCGCGAAGAAATAACGAGGGACATGATGCAAGTTTCTGCAAAATTATTCGGAGTCCGCTTGTCGGCCCAAAAAGGTCGCTTGATCGCTGATCAAGTACGCGGCCTCAAGGTTGATCGAGCGCTAAACGTATTGACGTTCAGCCCGCAAAAAGCGGCCAAGATCATTAAAAAAGTGCTCGAGTCCGCGATCGCAAACGCTGAACATAATGAGGGCGCCGACGTCGATGAATTGCGAGTCGCTACGGTTTACGTGGAAAAAGGCGAAATGCTCCGTCGCATGCGCGCTCGGGCAAAAGGTCGCGGCAATCGAATTGTTAAGCCTACTTGTCATATTTACCTGACCGTGGCGGATAAAGGATAAGTTATGGGACAAAAAATACATCCGATTGGATTTCGCCTCAGTGTCAATCGCAACTGGTCGTCCCGTTGGTTCGCGGAGGGTAAAAACTTTGCCGCCATGATCAAGGACGATCTCATGGTGCGCGCCTTTTTGAAAAAGAAATTGGCTCATGCCTCAGTGGGCCGGATCGTTATCGAGCGTCCGGCTAAGAACGCAAAGATTACCATTTACAGTGCTCGTCCCGGCGTTGTCATCGGCAAGAAGGGCGAAGACATTGAGGTGTTGCGCGGTAGCCTGCAAAAAATGATGGGCGTGCCGGTACACGTTAACATCGAGGAAATTCGCAAGCCGGAACTTGATGCGCAAATTATTGCCGATGGTATTGCCAGTCAACTTGAGAAGCGCGTGATGTTCCGCCGCGCGATGAAACGCGCTATGACCAATGCGATGCGTCTGGGCGCTCAAGGCATCAAAATCATGAGTGCAGGAAGACTGAACGGCATTGAAATCGCGCGAACCGAGTGGTACCGCGAAGGCCGTGTGCCACTGCATACACTGCGTGCTGATATTGACTATGGGTTTTCCGAAGCAAAAACGACCTACGGTGTGATTGGTGTTCGTGTCCTGGTCTACAAGGGCGAAGTGATGGGCGCCGGCGAAAAACCGACCGTGGCGCCGATCGAGCAAGAAAAGAAAGCAAGGAAGATTGGAGTGAGAAATGCTGCAACCAGCTAGAACAAAATATCGTAAGCAACAAAAAGGCCGCAACCGCGGCGTGGCGACGCGCGGGGCAAAAGTTAGTTTTGGCGAATTCGGCCTAAAAGCTACCGAGCGCGGTCGCATTACCGCGCGCCAGATCGAGGCTGCGCGTCGTGCTATGACGCGCCACATCAAGCGTGGCGGTCGCATTTGGATTCGAATTTTCCCGGACAAGCCGATTTCCACGAAGCCCGCTGAAGTTCGTATGGGTAATGGAAAAGGCAACCCAGAGTATTACGTTGCGGAGATTGTCCCGGGCAAGGTGCTCTATGAAATGGACGGCGTCGATGAGAAGCTCGCACGTGAGGCGTTCGCGTTGGCTGCTGCCAAACTTCCGCTCGCAACGACCTTCGTAACGCGCCAATTAGGGTAATAATTATGAAAGCCAAAGATTTGCGGGCTAAATCAGCCGCCGAATTGAATGACGAGTTGCTATCGTTGCGTAAGGCGCAGTTCAGTATGCGCATGCAATTGGCGACACAGCAATTAACCAATCTATCCGAAATTCGAAAAGTGCGGCGCGATATCGCACGGGTGAAGACGGTGATCAATCAAAAAGCGAGCGCAGAATGAGTGCTACCAACGAGAAGCGTCGGCTTTCAGGCCGGGTTGTGAGCACAAAAATGCAAAAGACCGTGACCGTATTGGTTGAGCGCACTGTAACCCATCCTGTGTACGGTAAAGTGCAGCGCCGATCCAAGAAATACCATGCCCATGTCGAGTCCGGTGCTTATGCTGAGGGCGATGTCGTTGTCATCGAGGAATCGAAACCGATTTCTAAAACGAAAGCTTGGCGGGTTGCCGAGTTGGTGGAAAAAGCGCGAAACGTTTAGTGCTTGTGATAGGTGCGTTAATTGGATATACTGCGTGCCTTCTGGAATTAATCAACTCCTAACGGAATCCAAAACTATTTGTCCCGCAAAGTTGCATATTGCAACGGGCGAAAAAGTTGGAGCTAAAAATTATGATTCAAATGCAATCGATGTTGGATGTTGCCGACAATACGGGCGCTCGCTCCGTAATGTGCATCAAGGTGTTGGGCGGTTCCAAACGCCGCTATGCAGGCATCGGCGACGTGATCAAAGTAAGCATCAAATCCGCGGCACCACGTGGACGAGTCAAAAAAGGCGAAGTGTATAGCGCTGTTGTCGTACGCACCGCTAAAGGCGTGCGACGCGACGACGGTTCGTTAGTGAAGTTCGACGGTAATGCGGCTGTTCTGTTGAACGCCAAGCTAGAACCCATTGGCACACGCATATTTGGCCCGGTGACGCGTGAGCTACGGACAGAGCGATTCATGAAAATTGTATCTTTGGCTCCAGAAGTGTTGTAAGAGGCGATTATGCAAAAGATTAAAAAGGGTGACGAAGTCATCAGCATTTCTGGTAAGGACAAAGGCAAGCGCGGTACTGTCTTGCGTGTTACCGCGGATAGCAAAGTAATTGTTGAGGGTATAAACCGCGTTAAAAAACATATGAAACCGAATCCGATGAAGGGTCAGGTAGGCGGGATTATTGATAAAGACATGCCGCTCGATATTTCCAATGTGGCGTTGTTTAATAGTGCGACACAAAAAGCGGATCGGGTGGGTGTTAAGGTCTTGGAGGATGGACGTCGAGTGCGGTTCTTCAAGTCAAATGGCGAAGTGATAGACCGCTAAGGATTAAACGATGGCACGCTTGCAAGGTTTTTATAAAGAAACCGTGATACCGCAACTCGCTAAAGAGTTCAGTTATCAGTCGGTCATGGAAGTACCGCGCATCACCAAGATCACGTTGAATATGGGTGTGGGCGAGGCTGTCGCGGACAAGAAAGTGTTGGATAACGCAGTTGCCGACATGCAAAAAATCGCCGGACAAAAACCCGTTATTACGAAAACTCGAAAATCCATTGCGAATTTTAAGATCCGCGATAACTATCCGATCGGTTGCAAGGTCACATTGCGTAGTGGTCGCATGTACGAATTTTTGGATCGTCTTGTTACTATTGCCATTCCGCGTATTCGCGATTTTCGCGGCATTTCCGCAAAGTCGTTTGACGGTCGCGGAAACTTTAACCTGGGCGTAAAAGAACAGATCATTTTTCCCGAGATTGAGTACGACAAGATCGATGCATTACGGGGGATGAATATTACTATTACAACGACGGCCAAGACTGATGCGGAGGCGCGTGCCCTCTTGGCTTCATTTAAATTTCCCTTCCGAAATTAAGGTGGTGAATGGCTAAACTATCGTTAATTAATCGGGAAGCTAAGAGGCGTGATACGGTGAAGAAATTCGCCCCGCGCCGTGCTGAGCTTGTTGCGATTATCCGTAATTCCAAAGCGACCATCGAAGCTCGCATGGAGGCGCGCAATGAGCTTGCGAATCAGCCGCGCAATGCGAGTCCCGTGCGTACTCGAAATCGCTGCGCCCTCACCGGGCGCCCGCGCGGAACGTTTCGTAAGTTTGGCCTAGGCCGCATCAAATTGCGCGAAATCGCAATGCGTGGCGAGATTCCTGGTCTAGTCAAAGCAAGCTGGTAGTCGGAGATATCGAATGAGTATGAGTGACCCTGTAGCCGATATGCTAACGCGTATTCGCAATGCCCAAGGCGCGGAAAAAACGGCTGTGTCGATGCCCTCCTCGAACTTAAAACTGGCGATTGCCAAGGTGCTTAAGGACGAAGGGTATATCGAAGACTTCTTAGTACGTGCGGAAGACAAGAAACCCGTGCTGGAAGTTGCCCTGAAGTATTATGCCGGCAACCCGGTTATTGAAAAAATTGAACGCGTGAGCCGCCCCGGCCTACGCATCTACAAAGGCCGCGATGAGTTACCTCGCGTTATGAATGGTCTGGGCGTCGCCATCATATCCACCTCCAAGGGCGTAATGACGGACCGCAAGGCGCGAGCCACCGGTTTGGGCGGCGAAGTCCTTTGTATCGTAGCTTAAAAGAGAAATTCTATGTCGCGTGTTGGTAAAGCTCCTATTACCCTGCCGGATAAAGTCGATGTCAGCATCGCTGGCAACGAAGTTACTGTTAAGGGGCCGCTTGGTTCTCTCAAACATGCATTTGGGGACAAGATTTCCGTTGCCCGGGAGGGCAACGACGTGCTCATTAAACCTGCCGATGGTTCGATCTTCGCGAATGCCATGTCCGGCACGGCGCGAGCGCTTATCGCCAATATGGTGAATGGTGTTACCAAAGGCTTTGAAAAGAAATTGAACCTGGTCGGCGTGGGTTATCGTGCTCAAGCTAGCGGACAAGTATTGAATCTCACGCTGGGATTTTCCCATCCCGTCGCGCATAAGATGCCCGATGGTATTAAGGTTGAAACGCCGATTCCGACGGAAATTATCATCAAGGGTGTAGACAAACAACGTGTCGGACAAGTGGCCGCAGAAGTTCGCGCCTACCGTAAGCCGGAGCCGTACAAGGGCAAAGGCGTACGCTATTCCGACGAAGTGATTGTGCTGAAAGAAACGAAGAAGAAATAAAGAGGATAGCTATGGTCGAAACTAAACAAGCTCGATTGCGCCGTGCCCGTAAAACCAGGGCCAAAATTGCCGAGTTAAAAGTCGTGCGCCTTTGCGTGCATCGTACTAATAGCCACATTTATGCGCAAATCATTGATGGCGTTGCTGGCAAGGTGTTAGCAAGTGCATCGACGGCGGAAGCTGACGTACGTAAGGACATCGCCAATGGTGGCAGCACCAAGGCAGCAGCGCTAGTAGGGAAGCGGATTGCGGAGCGAGCGAAGACACTAGGTCTGGCGAAGTTGGCGTTCGATCGATCCGGCCTCAAGTATCACGGTCGCGTCAAAGCGCTCGCAGAAGCGGCGCGTGAACACGGTCTGGCGTTTTAAGGGATAACGAAAGTATGGCTAGAGTCGAAACAGAAGAGCGGTCCGACGGTCTCCGGGAAAAGATGGTGGCGGTTAACCGTGTCACCAAAGTAGTCAAAGGCGGCCGTATTATGGGGTTCGCTGCGTTGACCGTGGTTGGTGATGGTGATGGCGGAATCGGTATGGGCAAAGGCAAGGCTCGAGAAGTGCCGGTAGCCGTGCAAAAAGCAATGGAACAAGCTCGCCGCAATATGGTGAAAATCAATTTGAAGAGCGGCACCTTACATCACTCGGTGATGGGTAACCATGGTGCGGCGCGTGTATTTATGCAGCCGGCATCCGAAGGTACGGGAATTATCGCCGGCGGTCCGATGCGTGCGGTGTTTGAGGTGATGGGCGTGACCAATATACTGGCGAAATGCCATGGGTCTACTAACCCGTATAACGTAGTGCGTGCTACTTTGGATGGATTACAGGCGATGAATACGCCGTCGGAAATCGCGGCCAAGCGTGGTTTGCGTGTTGAAGATTTAACGGAGTAAGGCGCTGTGACGACCCAAAGCAAAATAATCAAAGTGACCCTGGTAAAAAGCCCAATTGGGGCGAAAGCCAATCATCGTGCGTCCGTAATGGGTTTGGGTCTGCGCACTATGCACCAAACGGTTGAAGTTCAAGATACACCGGCAATTCGCGGGATGATCAATCGCGTGAACCATTTAGTTAAAGTCGGTTGAGCCAGGGAATATAGTTATGCGACTAAATACACTAAAACCGGGCGTAGGTTCCAAGCATCCCAAGCGCCGCGTCGGGCGAGGTATTGGTAGCGGACTGGGCAAGACGGCAGGCCGTGGCCACAAAGGGCAAAAATCACGTGCCGGTGGCTTTCACAAGGTCGGGTTTGAGGGCGGTCAAATGCCGTTGCAGCGCCGTTTGCCGAAACGCGGATTTGTTTCCCCGACCCGGGATGATATTGGCCAGGTAAGGCTAGGTGATCTGAATGACATCAAGTCAGATGTGATCGACATATTGGCATTAAAGCAGGTGGGACTGGTATCGGGCCTGGCTATCACCGGCAAAGTCTTTCTTAAGGGCGAAATCAAACGCGCGGTCAAATTGCAAGGGTTGGGCGTTACCAAGGGCGCGCGGGCCGCTATTGAAGCGGCCGGTGGTTCCATCGCCGAGTAGTTATATTGGCCACCGCACCTACTAGTTCGTTGTCGTTGGGAAAAATGGGCGATTTGAAAAAACGCCTGATATTCCTTCTGCTTGCCTTGATCGTATATCGCATCGGCGCGCATATCCCAGTCCCGGGGATTGACCCGAACGAACTTGCGAAGCTGTTTCAGGCGCAACAAGGCGGCATCCTGGGGATGTTCAACATGTTTTCCGGCGGTGCGCTAAAGCGCTTTACCGTGTTCGCGCTGGGGATCATGCCATACATCTCTGCGTCGATTATTGTTCAACTGCTAACGGTCGTATCGCCAACCTTGGAACAGTTGAAAAAAGAAGGCGAGTCCGGACGCCGCAAGATTACGCAATATACTCGCTATGGCACCGTGGCCTTAGCCTTGTTTCAATCCATGGGGATTGCGATTGCACTAGAATCCCAGGCAGGTTTAGTTTTGCATCCGGGATTCTTGTTTCGCTTAACGACGATTATTTCCCTCACCACCGGAACCATGTTTCTAATGTGGTTGGGCGAGCAGATCACGGAACGCGGCATCGGCAATGGCATATCGCTGATAATTTTCGCCGGAATAGTTGCGGGCTTACCCCATGCACTGGGCGGGACACTGGATTTGGCTCGTACCGGCGCCCTGCATCCTTTGACGGTCATTATAATTTTCGCGCTAGTCGTGTTGGTTACGGCCGCCGTGGTGTTCGTCGAGCGTGGCCAACGAAAAATATTGGTAAACTATGCTAAGCGACAGGTAGGCAACAAGCTTTATGGCGGGCAAAGTTCACATCTGCCGCTCAAGTTAAATATTTCCGGCGTAATCCCGCCGATTTTTGCCTCCAGCATCATCCTGCTCCCTGCCACCGCCGTAAGCTGGTTCGGCAACTACGAAGGTCTGACTTGGCTTAAGGACGCAGCGGCCGCATTGTCGCCGGGGCAGCCGATTTACGTATTGCTTTACGCCATTGCCATCATTTTCTTCTGCTTTTTCTACACCGCCTTGGTATTTAATCCCAAGGAAACAGCGGATAATTTGAAGAAGAGTGGCGCGTTCGTCCCTGGCATTCGTCCTGGTGAGCAAACCGCGCGGTACATCGAAAAAATTATTCTACGGCTCACCATGGTGGGCGCCATTTACATTACCTTGGTCTGTTTGCTGCCGGAATTCTTGATCGTTAAGTTTAACGTGCCGTTTTATTTTGGCGGCACATCTTTACTGATTATCGTGGTGGTGACCATGGACTTCATGGCACAAGTGCAGTCCTACATCATGTCGCATCAATACGAGAGCTTGTTGAAGAAAGCTAACTTTAAAGGCGGAGGATTCCCTGCTCGCTAGCGTTCGAGTTTTCCATGGCTAAGGAAGACACTATCGAAATGCAGGGGGAGATCGTGGAAACCCTCCCGAACGCGACGTTCCGCGTTAAGTTAGAGAACGGCCACGTTGTATTAGGACATATCTCGGGCAAAATGCGTATGCACTATATCCGCATCTTGCCGGGTGACAAGGTGACGGTAGAGTTAACACCCTATGATTTGTCGCGGGCCCGAATCGTGTTCCGCGCGAAGTAACTGGAGCTAGAAATGAAAGTGCAAGCATCTGTGAAGAAAGTTTGCCGTAAATGCAAACTGGTACGCCGCAAGCGCGTGTTGCGTGTGATCTGCAGCGATCCACGGCATAAACAGCGCCAAGGCTAGTTGATAAGTAAATAGTTGATCCGATATAATTTAAGGTTTCCCCAGCGGGGTAGGTAAATGGCGCGTATTGCAGGCGTAAACATTCCAAATAATCAGCATTCCGATATTGCGCTTACGGCGATATTCGGTGTTGGCCGTAGTCGTGCGCGCGTTATTTGCGCAGCAGCGGGCGTTGGCTTCACCGTTAAGATTAAAGATCTTAGCGACGAGCAAATGGACAAGTTGCGTGGCGAAGTCGGTAAATTTAAGCTCGAAGGCGATCTACGGCGCGAGATTTCGATGAATATCAAGCGACTGATGGACTTGGGTTCGTATCGAGGTGCGCGCCACCGTCGCGGCCTGCCGGTCCGGGGACAACGCACTCGTACCAACGCCCGCACGCGCAAGGGCCCGAAAAAAGCTCGGTCGGCCTCACGCACACCGGCATCTAAGTAATACAAGGATTAATTTATATGGCAACTAAAGCTACGGCTCAACGAGTTCGTAAAAAAGTTAAGAAGAACGTCGCCGAGGGCATTGCCCACGTGCACGCGTCGTTCAACAACACCATCATCACTATCACCGATCGTCAGGGTAATGCTCTTTCGTGGTCGACCTCGGGCGCCGGTGGTTTCAAGGGCTCGCGTAAGAGCACCCCGTTTGCTGCGCAGGTCGCTGCTGAAGCCGCGGGCAAGGCCGCGCAAGAATGTGGAGTGAAGAATTTGGAAGTCCGAATCAAAGGTCCTGGCCCGGGCCGGGAATCCGCCGTGCGTGCTTTAAACGCAATTGGTTTCAAGATCACTAGTATCGCTGATGTCACGCCGGTGCCGCATAATGGCTGCCGTCCGCCTAAGCGCCGTCGTATCTAAGGAGACAAAGTTGGCTAGAAATACAGATCCGCAATGCCGTCAATGTCGCCGCGAAGGCGAGAAGCTGTTTTTGAAGGGCGAAAAGTGTTACACCGATAAATGTGCCATTGAGCGCCGTAATTACGCGCCCGGTCAGCATGGCCAGAAAAATTCTAGACAGTCAGATTACGCCAATCAATTGCGCGCGAAGCAAAAAGTACGGCGTATTTATGGCGTGTTGGAACGTCAATTCCGCAGGACTTACGAGGAAGCAGATCGTTCCCGCGGTGTTACCGGCGAAGCGTTGCTGCAATTGCTGGAAAGCCGCTTGGACAGCGTTTCGTATCGCATGGGCTTCGGCGTTTCACGTACCGAGGCACGGCAAATCGTTCGTCACAACGGAATTAAAGTGAATGGTCATCGTGTAAATATTCCTTCCTATCAGGTTCGCCCGGGCGATATCGTCGAGGTAGCGCAACGCGCTAAGGATCAACTGCGGATTAAGGCGGCGATTGAAGCGGCCGAGCAGCGCGGCTTTCCAGAATGGGTGGAAGTGGATGTAAAAGGCCTGAAAGGCACGTACAAAGCCAAGCCCCAGCGTTCGGAGTTACCACCGACCATCAACGAAAACCTCGTGGTCGAGCTTTATTCAAAGTAATCGCCGCTCAACAAAGGATACTACCCTATGCAGAGCCAAGGTACGGGCTTCTTAAAGCCGCGCATTATCGATGTTCAAAATATATCGCCCTATCACGCGAAGGTTGTCATGGAGCCGTTCGAACGCGGCTATGGCCACACGCTAGGTAATGCGCTACGGCGTATTCTCCTGTCGTCCATGCCCGGGTATGCGGCGACCGAAGTTAAGATCACCGGCGTATTGCACGAATACTCGGCGCTAGAAGGAGTACAAGAAGATGTCGTCGACATTCTTTTGAATCTTAAAGGTATCGTCTTCAAGCTTCACAATGCTCAGGAGATTGTGCTCAAGCTGAAAAAGCAAGGGCCGGGTGTTGTTACGGCCGCTGATATCGAATTGACACACGACGTCGAGATCATCAATCCGGAACACGTCATCGCTCACCTTGCCCAAGGCGGTAAACTTGAGATGCAAGTAAAAGTTGAGCATGGCCGGGGCTATGAGCCGGCGATCAACCGCCACAACGAAGAAGAAAATCGCGCGATCGGGGGCATCATGCTCGACGCGTCTTTCAGCCCGGTGAGGCGCGTAAGCTACGCTGTGGAAAGTGCGCGCGTCGAGCAACGCACCGATCTGGACAAATTGATCGTCGATATCGAAACCAATGGCGTCGTAGAACCGGAAGAAGCGGTACGGTATGCTGCCCGCGTTTTGGTTGATCAGTTGTCTGTGTTTGCCGACCTCAAGGGCACACCGATCTCGATCGAACAGCCGAAGGCGCAGCAAGTCGATCCGATCCTGCTACAGCCTGTCGACGACCTCGAACTCACCGTTCGCTCGGCGAATTGCCTGAAAGCGGAGAATATTTATTACATTGGCGATCTGATTCAACGCACGGAAACGGAACTGCTCAAGACGCCCAACCTTGGCCGTAAGTCGCTCAATGAAATTAAAGAAGTACTTGCGTCCAAGGGACTTACACTAGGCATTAAACTAGAAAATTGGCCGCCCGCCGGGCTGGTCGA
>JANMJR010000278.1:0-17554 GCA_031371465.1 Pseudomonadota bacterium | reverse complement strand
CCCTTGCTCATGAATTCGACCGGTTGCCCGCCGTCTGCCGCACGGGCGCTGCCGATGATACTTGTCGCGCTGGCGACGACCGCAGTCGTTGCAACGACTTTGACAAAGTCACGGCGTGAGAATCCTACATCAGTTTGTTTCTCGTTCATTTCGTCCTCCTGTGATTGGATGCCACTCAAAGATTACACCTGCAGCGCGCCAGCGGCCATTGCGACAGCCCTCATTATTTTAAATAATTAAATTATGCGGCGAGATAACCGCCGTCCACCACCAGTTCAGTGCCGCTGATGTACGAGGCTTCGTCGGAAGCAAGGAAGAGCATAGCGTAAGCCGCTTCCTCGGCGGTTCCGGCGCGGCCCAGCGGCACGGTGGCGAGCACTTTCTCGCGCACTGCCGGATCGGCGGCGGTCACCGATGTTAGCATCGGCGGCATCATTCCCGGATGAACGGAATTCACGCGAATGCCGTCTTTGCCGTACTGCACGGCTGCGGATTTGGTTAGGACGCGAATTGCGCCCTTCGCCGCGTTGTAGCCCATGTGCACGAAGGCCTGGCCGACGAAGCCGGAGATCGAGGACAAATTCACGATGGCGCCGCCGCCGGTTTTTTGCATTTCGGCGACGGCATATTTCACACCGAGAAACGTGCCGCGCACGTTGATCGACATCAAGCGATCGAAATATTCGGTGCTCATACGATCGGGCACCGCACCGCTGATGCCGGCGTTATTGACCAACACGTCAAGTCGTCCGTAGCGCGCGATGATCGTGCCCATCAGCGCAATCCATTGCGCTTCTTCGGCCACATCCAAACGAACAAACATCGCGCTGCCGCCGCTGGCTACTATGGACTGCGCGACGGCCTTACCTTCGCGTTCGAGCAGGTCGGCGACAATGACTTTCGCGCCCTCGCGGGCGAATAGCCGTGCTGCGCTTTCGCCCATGCCATGGGCGGCGCCGGTGATCAGGGCTACTTTATTTTTGAGTCGCATGCTTTGTTTTCGCTCGAGGTTAGATAATTGTTGGCTCGCATTTTAAAAGTGCTTCGGTCGATTAAGGCCACCTACCCTATTTGGATAATAGGCATCGGGCTAGCCAGTGTTTAAGGCTGACTTGATCGCGCGTTTTGCATTCCCAAATCACCGTGACCGACCATCCAAGCGATCTTAGCGTTAATCTGGCCGCTCGATCGCGTTGTTTGTTTCGTGCGATCTTTGCCACCCAATAGTCGCGATTGGTCACTGGGATCCGCGCGCCTCGAGCGCAGCCGTGTCCGTGCCAGAAACACCCATGGACGAATACCGCTTTGTTAAGTCGCGGAAGAACAATATCCGGGCTACCCGGAAGATCTTTTCGGTGCAGCCGGAACCGATAGCCTAGTCCGTGTATCAACCTACGCACGACCAATTCAGGCTCGGTATCCTTGCTATGGACAGCGCGCATCACGCGACTGCGTTCTTCCGAGTTCTCTTTCAAGACCGAATCTCGATCTTCAGGCTCGGGTCGGTCTCGACTTGTTCGATTATTTCGTTGTAACGGTTTACCAACTCCGTAATCGCTGTGCGACGACCATCGAAGACAAATTTCCCCAGCTCATAGAGATTGAGCGCGACAAATTGCTCAATCTCAAAGATATCGATCCGGTCCGCGAGACCGATGTTACCCGCCAAACCTTCCGCGACGGTCAATCCTCGCTGAAGCGTAACAAGGATGGGGCGATACCCGTCGTTGAGGTTTTCCTGACAGCGCTTGATAACGGCTTCACTAGGAGACGTCGTGACGTGGATTGCCACATCGCCGAGAAAGAAGTCTCCGGCCCGCGCTCCCGGCGCGTCGGCTGTCGAAAAACTGTTGTGCTGGAGAATTCCTTTACCGAGAGCACAATCCAGTTTAGCGCCGACAATGTGCTGCAAAACGGCGCCGGCGTAATGCATGCCGGGGGCGTTTTTTTGCCGCCGCTCTGCCTGTTCAAGTAGATCGCGCACAACAGTGCGAAGGCTTCTTGCACCATCGAGTTTGATCTTGAAAGGCTTGGCTGCGAAGAATTCGTGGACACGCTGGATCCAGAAAGTCTCGACTGCATCGAGATCGACCTTCCCGTTTCGGTGAAGCTGATTCAGGAAGGCGACGTACTCTCGCATATTGCCAAGACTGCCGCGTGACGTGCGCCCTCCCTCAGCCGCAAGTACTTGGTCAATGCCGTGCCGCTTAAATATCTTCTGTACGGCGCCTTTACCCATACCCCGAACCTGGCCACCTCCTTTAGTTAGTAGTTTTTCGGGGTCTAGCGGTAGCCCCTCCTTCGCGTGCTGCGTGACGACCAGAGCGACGGAGAGATATCCTTTTCCTCGAAATCCCTTTTGGGCGACGAGCGCTGCGAGTTCTTTGTGATGCGCTCCGCCCATGTTTAGGCGGCCTTCATGGCTAGTCCTTGTTCGGCGATGAGCAGCGGTTCTAGAATATGCGCGGCAAGAAAGCGAACCACAGGAACGACGACTCCGTCGCCGGCCAGGTGATAGGCGTCGTTATAGTTCTCCGGTAGCTTGTAGCTGTCCGGAAGGCCCATGAGCCGCGCCGCCTCGCGCGGTGATAGCAAACGAGTGCGAACCGTGTCTCCCTCAACAATCATGATCGACTGACGGCTAGAACCTCCGGCGGGCGTTCGCAGACACCCAGCGACATCATCGAAGCGAATCTCAGCGCGTTGAGCGCGATCGCCATTTTTGTCTTTTCGCGTCCGCTTGTAGATCCCACCCACCATCCGTCGCCCTGCGAGCTTCGCCTGCTCCACTTTCCTTCGATTTGTGGGGCTCATCATCGACAGAAGTCGCAGGGTTTCCGCACTCGTATGCCAAGCCACACCTGATGGGTCGTCGTCGACTAGATCTGACAAAGTCGATTCGCGCGCCGGCGTGCCCGGCAACCTCCACCAGAGGTAGCCTTTCTTTGCTTTTTGTGCGAGCTTCTGGTAAGCGTTAACGAGACTCTTAGGATGTAAGAGCGGGTCAGGCAATAGAGTCGTGAGCCATTGTGGAACTGCCCGATCCTCATGAACACCGACAATGAAGAGCCGAGGCCGCGACTGCGGCACAAAGCGTGCTGCATCGATCACAAGCGCTCCGAAGCGGTAGCCGCTACCGGTTAGCGCGTCGCCAATCGCGGCGAAGTCTGCGCCCCCGTGAGACGTAAGCGCGCCACACACGTTCTCGATGACGACAATGGGCGGGGCTCGCCGGTCCGCAACGAGCGACTTGATGAGTTGCCAGAACGGCCAGAACGCGCCAGAGCGTTCACCCCTGAGTCCGGCGCCTGCGCCTGCTAATGAAAGATCCTGGCAAGGGAACGAGGCCCACGCCAGATCGGCGCGTCCCGGAAGGTCGGCAGCGGTCAGTTCACTTACGTCTTCGATCCTTAGATGACTACTGCCCCAATTCGCCGCATAGCTCGCACCCTTCTTTGCATCGATGTCGTTCGCAAGGAGGCACTCCCACTTTTCACCAAACCCTGCGCGAGCCATCCCTCCACCGGCAAAGAACTCGTAAAAGCGACCCATTGTTAATCCTTTGTGCCAAGACGCGGCCATTGATCGACGACATATTGCGCGGTTGCTTCGCGCACCACCCAGGCGACGGAAACTCTTTTCTGGCGCGCGATCGCCTCAAGCGTTTGATAAAGCTCGGCGGGAAAACTTACTGACGCGCGCAGCGACGCAATAGGCGCCTCTTGGGCTGGTTTGCTTTGTTTGAGCTTCTTCATAATTTCACCTACCTCGAGTGCAGATACACCACTTTACACCACTCTGGTGTAATCGCAAAGCAAGCGAAAACCAAACGATCTTTGTAGCGCAGCGGCAGGGTCGTTACCTATACAAAAGCATGCCCTCGCGCTCTTCGCGCCAGTAAGATTCGTCCGGCGCGGTAATGGCCTCCAAATCGGCTGGTGTTGTTATCGAGTCATCGACCCAACGGCGCAACAATTCACTGCCGTTAATCAGATCGATAGCGCGCCGGTCGCGTTCGTATTCGTAGGGAAAGTCGCGCCATAAATCGTAGTCGGGCTGCAAGCGTCGCAGTGCTTTGAAGGCCAGCGCTTGCACGCGCCACGGCTGAAACTTTTCGTGATCGTAAGCGCCGTCGTCGACGTGGATTTGCACGCCGGCACACAGCTTGCCGGCGTGTTTGTGAAAGGTCGGCTCGAACCAACAGGGGCGTAGGCGGCAGCCGGTAAGCCATTGCGGCGCGAGTGTTCGCATTGCCGCGATGAGGGCGTTGGCATCGATATCCGGCGCGCCGAATAATTCCAGTGGCCGCGTCGTGCCGCGTCCCTCGGACAGCGTCGTGCCTTCCAGCATCACCGTGCCCGCGTAGCAGCGGGCCATGGAAAGATTCGGCGCGTTCGGGCTGGGATTGATCCACGCCCGTTTGCCGAGCGGCCAACCGTAGCCCGGAGCATCATCGGGCCACCATCCCTCCATCGCAATCACGCGATAATCGACATCAATTTTTAGAGTGTCGACAAACCACTTCGCAAGCTCGCCCATGGTCAGTCCATGACGCATCGGCAGCGGACCCGCGCCGACAAAACTCTCCCACCCCGCGCGCAAACGCAAGCCCTCCACCGGCCGTCCAGCGGGATTCGGCCGATCGAGAATCCACACGGATTTCTTGGCCGTCGCCGCGGCTTCCAACACATAACGCAACGTAGTGATGAAGGTGTAAATGCGGCAGCCCAAATCTTGCAAGTCTACGAGCAACACATCGAACGTATCCGTCATCGCGGCGGTCGGTCGGCGCACTTCGCCATAGAGGCTGAACACCGGAATGCCGTGCAGCGGATCGTAGAAATCCGGCGACTCGACCATGTTGTCTTGCTTATCACCACGCAGGCCGTGCTGCGGGCCGAAGGCTGCGGAAAGTTTAATGTCGGGCAAGGCCGCCAGCGCATCAAGCGAGTGCGTTAAGTTGCGCGTTACCGAGGCCGGATGCGCAAGCAATGCCACGCGCCGTCCGGCGAGCGGTTTGCGCAGTGTGGCGTCATCGAGTAAACGCTCTAGGCCAAATTTCATGCGGTATTTTTCAAAGGATTAAGGGTAAGCGCTCTGTAGGAAATGTAGCGCGCCCGCGGCGAGACTGAGCAGGTGGTCGATTCGCACAGTATGGTCGGATGGCGAGTGATGGTAATCGGCGTGCACGGCCCCATTTTAGCGCCTTGATAAGCCCTAGAGCGAGGCCTAGCCTATCCCAAATTCATTTATATTGTCTTGCCACAAAATGGCTACGTGGGTTAAATCATAATGAATAAGTTGCGCTTGTTCGCAATACTTTCGATAAGCTATGTAAAACTGGGTCAAATTTGAGCGCCCCGCGTTCTCATTCAACGGCGATTTACCGCCCAAATCGACATACCGCGTCCTAACCAGGTTTGTGAGCCCGGCACAAACCGAGTTATTGACGACTTCAAGTATTCTCGATACTCTTTCATAAGGATTACGAGCCAGCGACTAGCAGGAAAAAAGCTCAAAGAACCAGCCTTGATTCGAGCATAAGATTAGTCTGGCGCCCATTGCGGCATAGAAAATTCCTCATTATTTGGGTGATGTGTAAGCACTCCCCAATCGCTGAATAATACAGCAGGAGGTTGCAATTCATTCAGAAACAGGTTGGTGGCGAGGGTTGTGTCTCGAAATACGTCATGGGGCGCGGCTTTACTTGCTCAAGGAATGGCCGAGTGCCGTTCTTGTGGCCGCGCTTGTTTTCATCATTCATCAACAATTCCACTGGTTAGACGCAGTCGACGGTTACGCGTTTTTGGGGATTGGCCACGAAGGTTTTGTGGAGCGTTTGAACAAGCCTAAGCGCGTGGTTGCGGTTCTTATTGATCAGGCCGCTCACGAGAGTCGATACCGGGAACAATCGCCACTCAGCCGCTGCCAGCTACATCGAGACTTGAAGCGGCTTTACGCTGCCAAGCCAAGTCTTGTCGCAATCGACATCGACATCTCGCCCGCCAACTGGCTCGTGGGACGTTCTGCCCCCGCGGTTAGCGCATCGCGCGCTGGCTGGCGCTGCCCGCCTGCCGAATCGGTTGTAGACAACGAAGCAGACTGCGAAGAAAAACTGTATTGCATGATCAAGGACGAAAAAGATACGACGACGGTCATCATGAAACCATTCGACGTATCTCCTAGCGCCGCGGAATTGAAGCGGCTAAAAGAAGCATGGATGACCCGAATGAAGCTGCCGAATGTGCGTTTCGGTATCGCAGATGTCCCTGTCAGATATGGTCTTGTTATCAAGCAGTACAGCAAAGGGAGCGACTGGTTTGCCGCGCAAGTTCGACATCCAACCGCTGGGTCGCGCGGCGAAAAGGATGACGATAAGGAGTTCCAGTACATTGATCCTCGTGGCTATGCCGAGATCGATCCAATTCCTTTGAGTACGTTGGATAGTTTGACGGACGAGGTCGCGACCGCGCACATAGAAAAACGGCTTAACGACGCTTTTCGTGCCGCCGGTACTCGCGTCGCGTTCTTTGGGGGCGCGTACGGGCAGGGCGATTTGTATCTAACACCCATTGGCGAAGTTTACGGCGTCGAGGTACAGGCGGCCGCGTACCTTTCGAAGGGGCTTGGTCAATATCATTGGTTAGACTTGCTTATCGATATCGTGATAGCCGTTATTTTCGGCGTCGTAATCGCAGTTTGTTGGCATTTCTATTTCACCATGCGAACTGGCAATATCGCCTGGAAGCGGCAAGTTGCTCCACTTGTGATCGTATTACTCGTGGTCTGCGTTGTAATCATCGCCTTACTCGCTTTGTGGATATCGCTACAACTTCTGGCGCGATACGGGATATGGTCTTCGCCTATTCCAATCGCAATCGGGATGTTGATCGATAGTTTTGTCTCTGGTTCGATTGAAAAGGCGGTTGACACAATTCGGCGTCACGAAGTACTGGTTGAGAGGCTCCTCAATAGCGATTTAGCCGACGTACATCAAATCCTAAAGAATGACTCCATCGGTTTCTTTGAACCCAAGAACTTCGGGGAAAGCTTTCGGCACATGGTTTACGGCGGCGTTGCCCGTTTGAAATACAAGGAAAAGTTTTTTGCGGCTAGCCTGCTCGCTGCGTGGACGTTGGTTTGGTTTGCTGCGATTAGCTACGCTGCTTTCTTGACCTTACACTAAATTAATGAGGCTTCTATGGATAAGCGGATTCCGGACTGGTTAGTGGTTGCCGTTTTTTCTCTGGCGGCGGTTGCGTACGCGGGGGATGAATGTGTCGGGCTATCCAATATTTTGAAGGATGCGCCGCGCAAGGTCAGCTTTTTCGAAATTGTGGCGAGCGCGGTAAAGACGGATTCCGAGGGCGCCGGCTGCTCTTCGCTTACGTCGGTCATGGATAAGGTGATCCATCGCAGTAGGATCAGCGGCAGGCGGTTGGAAAATGAAAAACCGCTGAATATTACGGACGCGGAGGCGAATCTCGCTGTGGCGCTTCGCACTCCAGCGATCTTGGCGCGGCTAGAGAAATTGAAACAAGAGGTACCCGATGAAAAGGTTCGACTTTACTTAGAGGCCGCGATACTGGACGAGGAAGGTTATTACAACGCGCGTGAGCTTCGCATTCAGCAGCTTATGGAGAAAATCAAATGAGCCAGGCGAGTTTAGTGAAGGCAAAAGGATCTTTTACATCCGTCAAGACTAGGATCACAGCCTTCATTGCGGTCGTGTTATCCGCTGCCGGCACGAGTGCCGACCCGAGTCCGCAAACGGCTACGGCAAATAATGAACAACAGTCGCAGAACGGGCCCGCGCAGATGACGCCCGACATCCAAATCAAAGAAATCAGGGAAGTGTCGCCAAATGCGTTGGTTGTTCTTGAAAAGAACTGCCCAGACTTGGTGCAGCCCTATAAGCTTTCTGATAACTTCGCATCCCTCGTCGCGTTCAGCGCAAAAGCGGTGGCCAAAGATTTAGGCGTGGCGGTGCTCAATATCGTGCAAGGCCGCCCAGCACGCGAACCCAAGAAGGCTGAATTAGCGGATTCCGCCCGGCTAGCGGCCAAGCAACTCAACTGGCTGCCGATGAGTGCGGAGTTGCTTTACGGCGAAGAATCTCACAAGGCGGAGACCAACATTCTAGAGCGAGATAACAAGCTGGGTAAAAAGTACTATCCGCTGGCCGACCAGTTGTTGACTCAACTCTTGTCGAGCATAAAGGACAAGCACGAATATGAGTTTAAGTTGTTCATCCTAAAAAACGCCACGCGCAATGCAGTTGCACGGCCAGGCGGTTATCTTTATCTAGATCAGGGATTACTCGATTCTCCTGAATTTCTGGCGAAAGCGAACTTCGCGTTATCGCACGAGATCGCGCATGTGTTGCAGCGCCATGAAACGAAAGAGCTACAAAGTATGATCGTGGATTCTATTAACTCGAAGGATGAACTTCTTAAGGTCATGACTAAGGTTAAGACGGAACCGAAGGTAATCCTTGCTCACGTGAAAACCGGCAAGGACACGTTCACGCAACACCATGTCGATCAGGAGTTGCAGTCCGATTCTTGCGCTGCAAGATTATTGAGCCGAGTGATTTTAGATCGCAGGGAACTTGGGAACACGCTCAACGCTTTTCTTCAAGATCTGCCCGCCCCCGAACCCCCTAAGCCTCGGCCAGCCGCCAATTCCGATGCCGAGAAACTCGCCGGTCTTGGGCACGAAATTGTGAATACCCCCCTCAAGCGCCATCCTAATTCCGCGGAGCGCAGAGATAATTTACGCAAGATTTATCAAGAGATTCTCAGCGCAGGGCAGTGATTTTCCGCCGAGTGTCGCGGCAAAGGTAAACGAATTGAGTTCAGTAGTTAAATGTCATGTAAATCTTCTGCATTGGTCAAGTGCGAGTGTGAAGCTGTCAGCATGATGGAAATCTGGCCTGCCGGGCGGATGTGCGAGCGCCCAGTAGGATAGGCGCCCGTTGCTGTCTTCGGTCACGGCAGACAAGGCGAGGCGCAACTCAGCGCGATCCTTAAATTCAGGAAACGCACGCGGAGCGACGACGATGCTCATCACTAAATTATCCGCCGCGCGGCGTGTCGTGATGATCGGCGGCGCCGCGTCGAGCGCCCTCATTCCCTCGCGGTATGAATCGAATTGATATATCGCCCATTCGCCCGAAGGCGCGAAGTTAAATTCCAAGTAACCCGCACCGCACGGCGCGGCGATAAATGCTTCGAAGCATGTGTGTTGCCACAGATTATCGGCACGCCGTCGCGCGGCGTCCGCAGGAATGCAAAGCTTACTTATGTCACCGTCCAGCTTGTATTCGATCTCAAGAACGTCCGTAGGCAAAACGCTGATTTTCGCGTTGATGTGATGCGGCTGCGAACAGGGCGTGTCCGGATGACGGATCAGAGGAATAAAATCCATGACGCATTTTAGCGGTTCCGGGAAACAAAAATGCAGTTGGCTGGAGAGGCCTATGGATATTGACTCTCAGGCTGTATATCGCCATGAGGCAGTTACGGTGCGGGGTGTAGCGAAGCTGGGGAGTCAATCAACCCCCCCACGCAACGAGTTTGCTACACTCAATGAATTCATATTGGGAGGAGCGGCATGGCAATCAAAAACATCGCAAAAGAACGTCTGGTCGCAGGCGAATTGTCGATCGGCATGGGCGTGAAGGCGGTGCGTGGCGTGGAGATCGCACGCATCATGAAAACCGCTGGATACGACTGGCTGTTCATCGATTTGGAACATGGGCCCACGTCGGTTGAGACTGCGTATCAAATCAGCGTCGCGGCGCTGGATGCGGGCATCGCGCCCATCGTTCGCGTGCCCCACGGCGAACTGGCGCTGGCGACGCGCTGCCTAGACGGCGGCGCGCTCGGCATCGTTATTCCCCATGTTGATACAGCCGATGAAGCGTGCGCGATGGTCGATGCATTTCGCTACCAGCCGCTCGGCCATCGCTCCATCGCCGGCGGCTATCCGCAATTTGGCTTCGCACCCACGCCCGCCGCACAAGTGACTAAAGAAATGAACGACGCAACCCTGGTCATCGCGATGATCGAAACGCCGCGCGCCGTCGAAAACGCCGATGCAATCGCCGCCGTGCCGGGCATCGATGTGCTGCTGATGGGCACTAACGACCTGTGTATGGAGATGGGCATCGCGGGACAACTGGACAATGAACGATTGGTCGCTGCGATACAAGCCGTACTGGATGCATGCAAGCGCCACGGCAAATGGGCCGGGTTGGGTGGCATTTACGGCAAGGAATTATTGAAGCGCTACATCGACATGGGCATGCAGATGATATTGGCGGGGAATGATTTGCCGCTGCTGGTTGCAGCGGCGACGGAGCATGCTAATTTTGTGCGGAGTTGTTAGCTTTGGCGCGTTTCGTTTATGTATGGCGTGAAGTCATTGCCGTCGCGGGTGAGTAATTGCATCAGTTTAGGATGGACAAACAGCTTTTCTTTCGTTGTGACGGCCTCGGCCAGCACGCCGATTTTTACGAGCTGCTTTAAGTATTGAGATGCGGTTTGCCGCTTTGCGATGCCGGCTTCGGTCAGGCTGATGATTCGGCAGTAGGGTAATTCGAAGATCAGATTTACCAATTCATGACTGTAGATTTTCGGCAGTTTCGCCCGTACGTACTGGGTCGTGTGTTCCGATAATCTTCTGATCGCGGCAATTTTTTTGCGCTGTCCAGATTGAAGTTTCTTCCACACTTTTAATGATGTAAAGCAGCCAGGGCTCCCAGGCGTCCTCACGCGTTACTCGTAACAACAACTTGTAGTAATCGGGCGTGTTCTGAATGATGTAACGGCTGAGATACAAAATCGGTAGGCTGAGTAAATTTTTGACGGGCGGTCGATGGCCAATAAGCTTAAAATTTCCAGAGATAGAGTTATTGGCGTCCTACAGTTCGGCGTAAGACATGGAGTTCGGGCGGGAAACACGCGCTCACCGGGAAGCTTTTTTTCATGTGTTACTAGGGCGACAAGATTTGGGACAAGTCGACCAAAGACATGAGCGAGCAGACTAACCGTGCCGATCCACTCGGCTTCGCGCTTACGGAGCACCGGCTTTCTGCGAGATTTATAAACTGGTCTGTGCCGTTTTCGGAAGCGAGACGAAATTTCTTTCGTAAAGGCTATCGGCGGCGTATTCTTGACTTGATTTTCTTTTTCATACGGCAATTCGAAATCGCAACATGAACCGCTCAGCCAATCCCGACGTCGGCGCACGAATCCGCGCTTACCTTCACGAAATGCAGCGTGCGGTAGGATGGCGACTCGACGCTTTCTTATCGAGCGACATTTTCCAGAATGCCGCCCTGCTTTACCGGCGCTTGCTATCGGGGGTCGTTTTCATCGGGGTCACCGGGAGTTGTGGAAAATCGACTACGAAAGAGCTTATCGCAGCAATGTTGGCGAAAAAATATAAGGTTCACAAAACTCTCGGCAATGAAAATCAGCCGCGCGACATCGCGAAGGTGCTTTTCACCATTCCACCTGGTGGCGGGCAATGTTGTGTGATGGAGTTGACTCCTGCGGGCTATCACGGGACGCGGCTTGAATTCGAGATTCCACTACGTTTAGTCAGCCCGCGCATTGGCGTCGTGACCAACATCGGTAGTGACCATATCAAAATATTTGGCTCCGAAGACGCCATTGCTGCGGAAAAAGGCAAGCTGATTGCGGCGTTGCCGAAGGATGGCGTGGCGGTGTTGAATGCCGACGACGCGCGCGTGTTGGCGATGCGCGAACGTTGCGCCGGCAGCGTGATCACCTATGGTTTGGCAATCGATGCCACGGTGCGAGCGGAAAACGTAAGCAGCCGCTGGCCCGCGCGTTTATCGTTCACTGTTGTGCATAGCGGACGATGCCAACACGTGCAAACTCAATTTTGTGGCGCTCACTGGGCGCACAGCGTGCTCGCCGCCTTTGCGGTCGGTATCGCCCTCGATATGTCCGTGGCGGCGATCGTGCGGGCGGTCGAAGAAACTCCGCCATTCGATGCGCGCATGAGTCCAGTGGAACTGTCGAACGGGGTTACGTTTATTCGCGACGATTTGAAAGCCCCACTGTGGACGATTCCCGCCGCGCTGCAGTTCATGCGCGACGCGACGGCTAAACGCAAGATCATTATCATCGGGTCCATTTCGGATTATGTCGGGAATTCCAATCGCGCCTACGTCGTCACCGCTAAAGAGGCGTTGGAGATCGCCGATCACGTGATATTCATCGGTACTCGAGCGTCCAAATGCTTAAAGGCGAAACGGCATTCGGACGACCGCGCGCTTCAGGCATTTTATTCCGTTGACGCGGCCCAGGAATATCTGCGCGATTTGTTGCGACCGGGCGACCTCGTTTTGCTGAAGGGCACCCACAAACAAGATCATCTCGTGGATGTGATCGCCATTGTTTCGAACGAAACCGGCGCCGAACGAAAAGCACCTAACGAACGTGTCGCCCACGCGCGGGGCGTTGAGCCACGCGCTGGACAAACAGCGCACAGAGAAGTGTCGGAAATCAAACCGGTTCGCGCCATCATCGGTTTGGGCAATGCCGGTGAGCAATATCGAAACACACGCCACAACGTCGGCTTTCATGCGCTGGATGCGCTCGCCCGGACATGGGGCGGGGCATGGCAAGATTGTGGGCTGGGGGAGGTTGCAACATTCGAGCGCCATGGTCGCACGATATTTCTGGTAAAGCCGCACACCGAAATGAATTACAGCGGCGTCGTGGTTAAACAATTGGCCGACCAACTTCGATTCAATCCGGAAGAGTGTATTTTGGTGCACGATGATATTCAGCTTCCACCCGGCCGCATTCGCAATCCCCTGCGCATGAGCGGCGGTGATGGCGGCCACAACGGCGTGCGCTCGGTGCATCAGGCATTCCAGACCGATGCGATTCGACGCCTGAAAATTGGCGTCGGCATGCCGAATAATAAGGATGCGCTTGCGGACCACGTACTAAGAGCCCTTTCCGCTTCCGAACTCGCCGTCATGGATCAGGCCTATGTCAAGGCCGCCGAACAGCTTGACAAGATGATGGTCGGTTCGAGCAATACGATGGCGCAAGCAAATATATCTCCGGTAAGCGAGCCAGCAAGAAATTTTTCGTGAACCGGCGCAATAAAATCCAGCAGCAATGCTGCGTAGAATATTAGCTTCCCTATAGCGCGAAGTTCGTCGATGTGGTCGATGATCTCGCGCAGGTTGTAGCCGCTGGTAATCTTGTTTTTTATCTCGCCAAAAATTTGGCCGATCTTGTATTCGATGGTGTTTTGCCCGCTGGCCTTCTGCGTGAAGCGGCCGCCGTTGGCGATCAGCGCTTTTAATAGATCCAGTGGCCTCTTGGGTGCTTTCGCGCCAAACGTAAGCGTCGCATCGTCTATTACAAGCGAGAACTGTCCCATCGCATAGAGCCGGATGCGCCACGGCCAGTATTCAATATCCGGTGAGGGCGGGAGCAGCCCGCGCTTTCGGATGAGGCGGCGCACGTAATCGGTCTCGATCTGTGCTTCGAGCGCACGCGCGCACAGATCTGACATGATCGTCGGATTCCAGAACGGATGACAATTCATGTAGTTTTGCCGGGCGCCTAGTTCCATTGCTTCGCGTAAGCACACCCCCGCCAAATCGCTCTCCCCTGTCTGAAAGTGCGACCAAGCAAGCGGAATCAGCGCGTGGAACAGGCTGGATTTGCTGGGCATGCGCCGCGCAAACTCGAGCGCTCTGTGCAGATGCTCCCGCGCTTCATGATGACGCCCGCCTATCATCAGCGCTTCAGCATAAAGTCTACCCGACACCGCCTCGAAAAATGGGGTACCGACTTCTTCTACAGTATTTACAGCGCGCCGTGCCCATTCGGTCGCTGCTTCGGTCTGCCCTTTTCTAAGGAACAAACCCATCTGCAGCACTTCGAAATGTGCGGCGTTGATGCCGCGCTCCGCATGCGGCGCTTTCAAACCCGATTGAATCGCCTGCTGAGCCCTGTCCAGATCACCTGCGCTGAGGGCCGTCTGTGCGATTTGAGAATGAAGCAAGGGCTCCAAGTAGGCAAGGCCATGTTCACGCGCCGCGGCCAGTCCTTGGTTAAGCGCCACGTAAGCGGCTTCGTGGTCGGCCGCCTGCCAAGACACGATCCCCTGCCAGACGCGAAAACTCGCCCAAAACCACGACGAGTCGCCACGATCCTGCGCGGTGATTTCGCCGCAGATCGCCTCTGCTTCCGTGAATTCACCGCTCCATTCTAAGTAATGAAGCAGGAATTCCGCGATTTGGACACGCTGTCTGATTTCCGGCAATTCACGAATCAGCGTGCGCGCGCGCTGAGCGAGATCTTTAAGCAAGGGATGTTCTGGCGCTCGAAAAAGTATTGCTTGAGCACAATTTATAATTTGCGTTTGCACAACCGGTGGAAGACTGTCTCCGACTGCCGACCAAACCCGGTCGAGTTCGACGATCCAGGGGTCCATTGAATCCAGGCGACCCCACTCCATTGCGTACCCGACGATGATAGCGGCGATGGCGACACACTCGCCCACTACGTCGCCATGAGTCTTGAAATTGGCGGCCGCTCGCACCAAGTGTGGGCGCGCAGCCGCGGGGGCGCGCATACCTAAGCACACGCCTTCCCAGTAGGAAAGCCAGGCTGTTGCCTGTCGCTGGCGCTCCGGGATATGTTCCATCCAACTCGCGAGAGTTACAAACCGGCCGGCAGCGGCAAACCCTGGCGCATGCTCGCAAACAAGTTCAGTGAGCTTGGCCCAGTCTTGCGCGGCGCTCCAAAGCGTTGCGGCGTCATCGATTTCGCCCACTTGAGTCAAAAGCTGTGCACCCTGTCGCGCGAGGCTCGCACATTTATCTATACCAAGTGAATGCGTCGCCTGCTCGATGAGAAACTGCCGAAACAGAGGATGATACTCATACACGATTGTCCGGTCGTGTCGGGTACGCGCTTCCGTGAAAAGCCGGTTGCGGTGTAGCCAAGCCAAGCCAAGCGCTGCGGCGCCTGCTCATCGCCAGTGAGCGCGGCGGCCATGTCGGGAGCAAGACGCGGCAGCACCGCACTGCACAATAGGAAGTCACGCAAAGCTGGATCGGCGCGGTGCAAGACTTCAGCGCCAAAGTAGTCGAAAAGCGGACTACTCGACATTTCGTCAGCCGTCTCGACAAACACGCCAGCGCGCCGTGCGCGCAACAAAAGCCGCAAACCTGCCGCCCAGCCGCGCGCCACGTGGTTCAATTGGTCGACTGTGCTGTGTTCGTTGAACTCGGGCTCGAACGCCCGCGCTTCCTCATCAGTGAGCCGCAGCGCATCCCAAGTGACTTCTCGAAAGCCGGGCTCGGCGCGCCAACGGGCGAGCGCTGGCGGCGATTGCTCGCGGCTGATGCACACGAGCCGTACGCCCGCAGGGAGGAGGGCGAGCGCCCCCGAAATCACCCCAATACTCAGAGAGTCGGCGCCAAGCTCCTGAAAATTGTCGAACACGAGCGTGATCGATCCCGACAGGCGCGCGAAGAACGTTTCGAAAAATCGGCGCACGAATATCTCAAACCCCGGCAGGCGTTCGGGCGTGAGATGCGGCAACTCGGGACGCTTGCGCTTGCCGAATTGTTGCGCGGCGAACGTGAGGTAGTGAACCAGTGCTCCCGGATCCGAGTCGCCTAGATCGACTTGATACCACAGGTGGGAAAGCTTGCGGGCCTCGATCCAGCTCGACACGAGTGAGGTCTTGCCGGCGCCCGCCGGCCCAGATACCCAAATTAAACGCCCTGGGTATGCCGCATCCAGTTCGGCGAATAGACGCTCGCGCGGCAACAACCCCACAGCACTCGGTTTGGTGAGCTTTGCAAGCATTGGCGTGGCGCGAGGCATCTTTCCCTTAGGGCTCCGTCAAAGCAGAGTTGTAGTCGTCCGATGTGCGCAAGAATTGGGCTATTTGAACTCGATTGCTCGGTCAATACCGGGCCCACCGAATGATGTTGAAAGTATATCGGTCGTGCGCGTTTAAATCCCGCGACAGCTCCCCGTTAACCCGAGGCGCACCATGGTCACGGCACAAGCGTAAAAAGAATTTTGGGGCAATGCGGGATAGCCGCGCCACGCAATGAAGCGTGGCAGGGTGAGCGAGGGAAAGACATCCAGATCTCCCTGATTGTTATTCATCACTTGCGCGAAACCCCCTCCGGTTTTCGTGTCTCTTCATTGCTGGCGGCGAATTTTAAACGGTCCTATTCGTCAACCATCGTCATTCTATGATCGCATAGTACTTATTAAGTCGGCTATCGACAATATGTCAAAAGACATAAGCCGAAAGTAGTAGATGCGGTACAGCAATGGCAGTTAAGCCAACTTCGTTCTTTGTGCTTAGATACAAACGGCACGGAGAGTAGCTGCCATACAGCCCGCGCCGGAGAGCTAAGGACAAATTGTATGGTGCGCCAAGAATTAGAATAAACTCTGTAAGATGATCACAACCGTCATGCAAATACTGACCACGCCACGAGGCAAGACTAGTAAGGCTTCCAGGGCAGGCATCGTCACGAGCAAGGATCCGCGCGCTTTCTGGCGTAGTGTCCTAAGCAACACGAATTGTTGGACAGGGCTTTCCTGTTAGATCAAGGGCGTACCCGGCGTCGGCTCGGCAACGCAAATCTAATGGCTGTTCCATCTCCTAAATCCGCCCTCGTTTTGTTCGCCCACGGCTCGCGCGACCCAAAGTGGGCGGAGCCGTTCAAGGCGATTCAGGCGCTGATCCGCGCGCAGGCGCCAGACCTGCCGGTGGAACTGGCGTTTCTCGAGTTAATGCAACCCGGCATTCAGGAATGTTTGGGGGAGCTCGCCAAGCAAGGCATAACACGCATCAGCATTGTTCCGATCTTCCTCGCAGCGGGTCGACATTTGCGTGAGGATTTGCCGGCGTTGGTTGCGCCAATTCAGAAGCAATATCCTGACCTGGTTATCAACGTCACCGCGCCGATCGGCGACCTGCCGGAATTTCAGGCGGCGATTGCCAGGTTTGCGCTAGCTCAAGCGAACCTCTAGTCTGACATTCAAACTTTAAATCACGTAAGCATCCGCCTCACCGCTGCGCGATCGCTCGACGGCCTCGCGCGTGAGATGCGGCGCGAACAGTTCGATAAATTCGTAAACATAACGCCGCAAATAGCCATCGCGGCGGAAGGCGATGCGGGTAGTGTTGAGCGGAAACAGGTCGTCGATTTCGATCATGCGCAGGCCCGTGTCGCGTTCCGGCTCGAAGGCCATTTTAGCGACGATGCCGATGCCTAAACCCAACGCGACGTAGGCTTTGATGACGTCGGCATCGAGCGCGGAGAGGATGATGTTCGGCGCTATGCCTTGCTGCTCGAAGGCGCGGTTGATTTTGTTGCGGCCGGCGAATGCGGTGTCGTAGGTAATGATGGGGTAGCGGCCGATGTCGAATAGACTGATCGAGCCTTGTTGCAGCAAAGGATGATTGAGCGTGGTAACCAGGCAATGGTGCCATTCGTAACAAGGCAGAGACA
>JANMJR010000275.1:0-5495 GCA_031371465.1 Pseudomonadota bacterium | reverse complement strand
GATCGGAAACCGCCACGACGAATGGGGTGAAGAAGTCGTTGCGTTTATCGTCGCGGCGCCGGGCGCTGAAATTAGCACGCAAGAACTCGACGACATTTGCCTGCAACATATCGCGCGCTTCAAACGCCCGCGCCGTTATGTATTCGTCGATGACTTACCAAAAAATAATTATGGCAAGGTGCTAAAAATAGAACTGCGCGAACGATTGAAGAAACGCGAGTTGGGTTAGCTTGTCCAACTGTCATTGCGAGGAGCCCCACGCTTCGCTTTGGGATAAACTTCGCGACGAAGCAATCTGGTTTTTAATTGCCGCGAAATACGAGTTTGCTTCGTCGTTTCACTCCTCGCAACGACAGCACGTATCATATTGACTCTCTACCTTTACATTGGGAATCGGATCGATTAAGCACGCACGCCGAGTTTTCGTTCTTTCGCTCGAACCAAGGCGCTGATGACAGCGTTAAATGGCGCTGCCAATCCCTGTGCTTGCGCCACTGCGGGAATCGCGCCATTGATAGCTTCGATTTCCGACATCCGGCCGGCCATGTGATCGAGCAACATCGACGGCCGTGCGTTCGGAATCTTGCTGCCGAAATTGCGCACATACTCGACCGGATCGTTGATATCGAGTTTAATGCCACGCGCGCGCGCTACTTGATAGGCCTCGACGGCGCAGCCCGACGCGACTTGCCAGGCGTCGGGATCGTTCATCACATCGCCGATGGTTCGCTCCGTCACAGCGCAAGTTCCGGAAAAACACACGTTGCAGATCAGTTTTTCCCACACCAATTGATCGATATCATCGAAGCATTTCACGCGAAACCCACCGGACTCCCAAACCTTCGCGACGCTCTCCAAGCGCGGCGTGATCGGCCCGGCGTATTCACCCAGCCGCACCAATTCCCAGCCGTTGTGATGGGCGTGGCCCGGCGCTTTCATCGAGGCGCCGAAACCGCCAACGACCCCGACCAAAACTCGTTCTTTGCCAAGATTTTTCGCGGTCATGTCGGGCCCGCCCAATCCGTTCTGAATCGAAATCACGGTTGTATTCGGGCCAACCAGAACTTGGCTTGCTCGGGCCGCCGCTTCGACGTGCATCGTCTTGGTCGCGATAATAACAAGGTCGCACAATCCCGCCTCCTTGGCATCCGTGGTCGCGTTGATTTTGACGACCCGATCACCGGAGGCGCCCTCGACGCGCAAACCGTTCTTCTGTATCGCTTCAATATGTTCACGCCAGGCATCGATCGCCCAGATATCGTGTCCGGCCGCCGCCAGCAAACCTGCGTAAACGCTGCCCATGGCGCCACACCCAACCACCGCTATTTTCATTCTCTACCCTTTCAATCCCGTAGCGTCCGTGGCAACCACAGCACCAGGTCCGGCCAAAAAATAATGATCGTCAAACAAATCACTTGGATCACCATGAACTGTCCCATGCCGCGATAAATCGTCGACAAGCTCCAACTCGGCATCACATTCTTCAAATAATAAGCCGACATCGCCACCGGCGGACTCAAGAACGCCGTTTGCAAATTCACCGCGACCAGCACGCCGAACCATATCAACATGTCCATTTTCTCCATGCCGAGATTCAGTTTTTGCACCACCGGCAAGAAGATTGGCAGGAATACCAAAACGATCGCCGGCCATTCGAACGGCCAACCCAATACAAAGATCAGCGCCATGATCAACATCAGTTTGCCCACATCGGGTAGCGGGATCTGTATTAAGGTATTGGTGATGAGATCGGTGGTGCCCAGTTGCGTAAACACCGCGCCGAAAACATTCGATGCGACCGCCAAGAACAACACCATGCTGGAGGTAATCATGGTGGATAGCGCGGCATTCTTAAGGGATTTAAAGGTTAGTTTGCCGTATATCAATGCCAGCAGCGTCGCGCCGAACGCGCCACAGGATGCGGCCTCCGTCGGCGTGGCCATGCCGGCTAAAATGGTGCCGAGCGTAAAGCCGATGAGCGCCGCGAGCGGTAACACGCCGACGGCAAACTCGCGCACCAGCTCAACTAAATCCGTGACGCGCTCCTCTTTCGGGACAGGCGGGCCGAGCGCCGGATTGATTGCGCTGCGCACCAGGCAGTAAACGATGTACAAGCTTGCCAAAAACAAGCCGGGGCCGAACGCCGCGGAGTACAACACGTTCACCGGCACGCCCAGCACCGGCCCCATTACCACCAACATTACGCTTGGCGGAATCAGGATACCCAAGGTTCCGCCGGCGGTAATCGCGCCGGCGGAAAGTTTCGGATCGTAGCCGGAACGCATCATCACCGGCCCTGCCATGATGCCGAGCACCGTTACCGCAGCGCCGACGATGCCGGTGGCCATGGCGAAAATGGTTGCCGTCAGCAGCACGGCGAGATACAGCGAGCCGCGCAACGGCGCGAGGATGTTGCGCATTGCCAGAAACAAGCGTTCCATCAAGCCCGCTTGCTCCGTCATGAACCCCATGAAGATGAATAGTGGCACGGCGGGCAAGATGTCGTCCTTCATCGTGCCCCAAATCTGCAGATAGCCAAGGCTGAACGTTTGATTGGCGCCCAGCCCGATGGAGCCGAACACGAACGCAATGAACAGAAGCGTGAATGCAATGGGAAAGCCGATGAAGATGATGCTGATCATCGCCACCATCATGGCCAACCCCAGAATTTCATTTCCCGTCATAACATTTTTTCGCGGCTAGATTTCGATTTTTTCGTGATGCACGAGCATTTTTCCGCTGCGCGCCGCCCACAGGCTTTTCAGCAACTCGGAAATACCTTGCAAAAATAGCAACAGCGCCGCCAAAGGAACGACGCCGCGAAACGGCCATAGGACCGGCTGCCAAATAGTCGCAGTGGATTTCTCGTCGATGTCGATTGCGTACTGGAACTCAACAAATGAGATGTAAAACAGAATCGCCATCGACGGCAGAAAAAAAACAACGAAGGCGATGCTGTCGATAATGCCTTTTTTGCGATCGGAAAATTTATCCCAAAGCATGTCGGTGCGCACGTGGGCGCCTTTCATTAACGCGTAGGCTGATCCGAGCATGAATAGCGATCCATAGGACATGACGGTGGTGTCGAGCGCCCAAGCGGTCGGACTATCCATGACATAGCGCATGAATACTTCAACGACGTTGGCAAACACCAGTGGAATAACGATCAACGCAAATAAATATCCGGTCCATTGCGTTATTCCGTCGATCGTACGAATCACGCGGAGGTAAAAGGGCGAAGGCTGGGTCATAGGCTATCTTGGGAAACGAACATCGACATGCGGCCGCATTTAGATCGCGGCCGCTTCAAATCACATTTGTATTATTTTTTCTCCGGCCAGTAATAGTCCGCGCCAACGTTATAAGGCGCATAAACGGAACGGCGACCGGGCACCACTTTCGAGGCGAACGCTTTTTGTGAATCGTAAACCTTCTTGAAGTATGGATTTTTCGCTTCTTCAGCCTTCGCGATTTCGTCCCAGGCGGCCAAGATTTTCGGCATGATGTCCGCCGGCGTGCGTTCGATATTCACGCCATGCTTGGTGCGCAATTCGATGAGCGCATCGGCATTGAGTTTATTCGATACGATTTGCGAACGCATGGTCGCTTCCCACGCAGCCGACTGAATGATCTCTTTGTATTCAGGCGAAAGCTTGTTCCACACGTCGCCATTGAACAGTAACTCAAGCACCGTCGCATTCTCATGGATCGACGGCATGTACAAATATTTCCAGATGGCTTGAAAACCGATCTTCATATCCTCAGCAGGGCCGACAAACTCGGCGCATTCGATCACGCCGCGCTCGCCGGACGGAACGATCTCGCCACCGGGAACATTGACGGTGCTCATGCCGGACTTGCTAAATACCTCGGCACTGATGCCGGTTTCGCGGCATTTACGGCCCTTCAGATCTTCCCAATTTTTCACCGGCTTTTTAAACCATCCCAATACCTGGTTGGCCGCCGAACCCATCGGCACCACAAAGACATTGCGCTTCAATTCTTTCTGATAAAAATCCCTATAGAGCTGCAGGCCGCCGCCTTCGTACAACCAGCCGTAGTAGTCCAGCATATCCATACCCAGAGGACCGCCGGGTGCGGGACCGAACAGTGTTGACGCGCGGTTTTTCCCGACCCAATAAGCCGCCGATGAATGGCCGCCATCGACGACGCCTTTATGTACCGCGTCCAACACCTCGAACGCGGGCACCACCGAGCCTGCCGGCAAGACATCGACCCACAGTTTCCCGCCGGTCATCGCTTTGACGCGCTCCGCCCAATACTTCGAGCTTTCGAATATCAAACTGGAAGCGGGAAACGTCGATTGGATACGCAGCTTCGTTACGCTCTGCGCCGACACCGGTAACGTCGCCGTAAGTATCAGCCCTGCCGCCGCAAGAGCGGTCGCAAATAGTTGCTTTAATTTCATCAGTTCCCCCGAAATTTTAGTGTGATTCAGTCGAACAGCAAGCCGATCACGACGGTAAGATCACGCCCTTACCTGACGTTTGCGCATCGAATAGTTTGTAAGCTTCTTCTGCTTGTTCCAGTTTCCAGCGATGGGTAAACAACTTGTCGACCTCCACGCCACGATCGGCGACATAGCGTGCGCATTCCGCTTGGCCGACGGTCGAGAACGTCCACGATCCAATCAGTGTTACTTGGCGGCGCAATAAATCGGGGCTGACATCGAGTGTGACCGAGTCGCCCTCGCCGACAAAGCAGACTTTCCCCCACGTACGCACACAACGAACGGCTTGAGCGCGAGCTTGCGGCGACGACGATGCATCAAGCGAAAGATGGGCGCCACGGCCATGGGTCAGATCGCGAATCACTTGCACGACATTTTCGTGATTCTTCGGATTGATCAATTCATCGGCGCCCATTTCTTTGGCGCGCGCTAGACGTTCATCGCTGGTATCCAATGCAATCACGCGGGCGCCCATTTCGTGGGCGAGTTGCGTTGCCGATAATCCCACCGGACCTTGACCGAAAATTGCGATGGTGTGATCGCCTTGCAAACCCAAGCGCTGCAACGCGCCCCATGCGGTGCCGGTGCCACAGGAAATCGCCGCGCCGGTTTCAAAGGACAGCTCGTCGGGCAGCGGCACCAAGGTGCGCGCCGGACACTTCATATATTTCGCGTGGGCGCCGTGGCCGGTCACCCCGTACACCTCCTTCACACCTTCGACGCACAACTGCATCCAGCCCGTCGAGCAGTGATCGCAGGCGCCGCAACCGCGAGAGTGATGCTGCATCACGCGCATGCCGACTTTCGCCTGATTTTCCGCGACACCGGCGCCGACCGCGACGACCACACCGCAGGGTTCGTGACCGGCGATAATCGGCCCGCTGACTTTGCCCAGGCCCAGTGAAGACGCGCCGCCGACGGCGCGATAAAATTTCAAATCACTGCCACACATGCCGGACGCCTTGATTTCCAACACCACTTCGCCATGCCCTGGCGTTGGGTCGGGAAAATTCATGATTTCAAG
>JANMJR010000264.1:0-2000 GCA_031371465.1 Pseudomonadota bacterium | reverse complement strand
GATTATCGGGCCGCGTGGCAGTGCGGCGGAATCGGCGTTTTGCAACAGCTTGACCAACAACAAGGATGGCTTCACTTCTTTGTTGGCCGTCGTTGCGCCCAACTTGCTGTGCAAACCCAATACCGTGATGTTCAACAAAGTCACGATCAAAGGTGCGGATCAAGCGGTGCAAATGTTCGGCCCCGCTCAGCGCGCCGTGGCGATGGCGGTAGCAGATTGCGTCGCCGATGGCACCATTCCGGCGGACGAAGCCGATGACTTGTTCATCTGCGTGGGCGTGTTCATCCATTGGTTGGCCAAGGATCAAGGAAAGATTCAGGATTACAACTATGCCGCCACCAAGGAAGCATTAAAGCGCGCGATTGCCGGCGAGCCGAAGGCCGCCGAAGTAACGGCGAAACGCGGCACCGCGGATCACCCGTTTCAAGCGCATAAGTAAGGGTTACGTTTGTAAAGAAGCCCTCGGCATGAGCCGGGGGCTTTTTATTTGTGGGTTAATGACGCGACAAACCCTCATACAGCGCAGAGCCGTTTCCTCCCCTTCAAGGGGAGGATTAAAGGAGGGGATGGGTTTCCTGCGATGCGAACCCATCCCCTGGCCCTAGGCCAGTGGCTAGCCTAGGGCTACCTCGTCCCAGCCTCCCCCTTGAAAGGGGAGGAGCGGCCGCTACGAAATTTTGCGCTTCGCGGAAGCAATCGAACCGTTGTGTAACGCCGTGGCAACCAGCGCGCCTGCGACGTTGCGTTGTGTCAATTCCAGCAAATCGTTTTTGTCGCGCACACCGCCCGCTGCGTAGATCGCCGCCTGCGGGTTTAAGCGTTGGAGTTTTTCCAACAACGCGAAATCAGGGCCGCTCTCGCTGCCAACCTGGGCAAGATTCATCGCCAGCAATCGCGCCGGCCAGATCGCGGTATTCTCCAGTAAAGCGGGCGGGCCGAGAAAAACATTTTGTTTAAAGTCAAGCGACAAAATCCAATCGTCCTTCGCCACTGATTCAAGCCAATCGGTTTCCGATAAACTTTCGCTGCCGATCACTAATGTCGCAAGATCGTATTGTTGCAGTGAAACAAAACTATTCTGATCGGCGATACCGGCATCGAGCCAAAATTGAATCGTCGCAAAGCGTGACTTGAGTTTTTCCAGCAGTGCCAGTTGCGGCCGCCGGAAACAGATCGCGTCCAAATCGGCAATATAAATCGTGTCGCATTTGAAGTTCTCGACCAGCGCGTGAAGAATGGCTTCTGGCGCGGCGCTCGGGCATAATGTGGAGCGTATCGGTTGATAATTGTCGCGCTCGCCTCGGCGCGCATGAACCACTTGACCGGCCATTAAATCCAACACGGGAATCAGTTTCATTTTCACATCGCATGCGTCTGCTGGTCTTTGAATTTATCACAGGTGGTGGAAGGATCGGCTCGCCATTGCCGCCTACACTGTTGCGCGAGGGCAGCATGATGCGTGACGCGCTGTTGGCCGATTTGGCGCATCTGCCGGAAATCGCGGTCAGTTTAACGCGCGATTCCCGTTGTCCTTGGCCGCAAAGCCATAACGCGATCAAGCGAATCGAGCCGCGCGTCGATGAGAATGGCATGACGTTATATCAGCGTGCACTTGCCGAGGCCGATGCGGTTTGGCCGATCGCGCCGGAGAGCGATCATGTCTTGGAGCAACTGGCAGTGCGGGCGCGCGCAGCCGGAAAAAGGGTTTTGTTGAGTGACTCGGCGAGCTTGACGATCTGCGCCAGTAAATATGCGACGGCGGGCGTGTTGCGCGCGGCGGGCGTGAATGTCGTGCCCACATTTCGCGCCTCCGATTCGCTGGCGTCATGGCCGGGCCCATGGGTGAGTAAACCCGACGATGGCGCGGGCGGCGCGGGCATACGGCTGTGGCCCAATCGCAGCGCGGCTCTCCAGGCCCTATGCTTGGACAGCCAGCATCCAGGGGCTGGCCTTGGGCCACCGGGTGGCCTCGGGCCACCGGGTGGCCTCGGGCCATGCGT
>JANMJR010000262.1:0-7935 GCA_031371465.1 Pseudomonadota bacterium | reverse complement strand
GGTTTAGTAAAGCCGAACACCCGTACCACCATGCGTTCGCGAAAATAAAAGCGGTGGGCGTCGGTGCGGTGCGTGCCGGAGTCGAGGTCGATGCTGTGACAGGCGCGCGCGCGCGCCTCGTCGGTCAAGCCGTCGAGCAATAATTTACCGACACCTTTCGAGCGTTGCGCGTCGTGCGCCACCAAATCGTCGACATACAGTTTACGCCCGGCATGGGTATTTTCGATGATTCGAAATACCGCAACACCCAAAACGTTCGGGCCATCCACCGCGATCCACATTTCCACGCCCGTCGCGAAAATTTCCGCCATGCGTTTAGAATAATCTGTCGGCAAATGCGGTCGCAATTGACGGTGAACCGTTTCCGCACGCGCCAGCCAATCGGCCTGCACAATGCGCCCGTCCGTTGTCGTGACTTGGATAATGTTCATGGGATTACCGATGGGTATGCGCCGCGATATATTTTTTCACCGCCTCGACGTTCGCGTCCATCACTTCAAAACGTTGTGGCAATTCTTCCAACTCTTCGAAGCGCGAAGGCCGCGTCGGTTTGAAGCCCAGCGCCTCGACAATAGTCGCGGAAAATTTTGCCGGCAACGCGGTTTCCAAGCATATGAGCGGAACGCCCATTGCTCGATAGCTCCAACCGACCGTAATGCCGTCGGCGGTATGGGTGTCGACGACGACGCCGTGGCGGTTATACAGAGTGCGAATGGTGTTTAGCCGATCTTGGTGGGTGCTTGAGCCCGATACGAAACCGGATTTTGCCAGTGCATCAAAGTACCTCGTGTTGCGTAGGTCGAAGACGCCGTCGCGATCGATTTGTTGCCACAGTTTCTTGACTACCTCGGAATCGCGGCCGACGAGCTCGAAAATAAAACGCTCGAAATTCGAGGCCTTGGAAATATCCATCGACGGGCTGGATGTCTGCGCCACTTGATTGGATGGGCGCACACGATAGACGCCGGTCTTGAAGAATTCGTCGAGGACGTTGTTTTCATTGGTCGCCAAAATCAAGCGGTGAATCGGCAAACCCATGCGCCGCGCCAAATAAGCGGCGTAAATGTTGCCAAAATTGCCCGACGGCACGGCGACATCGATCGTCTCCTCGTTGCCGCGCGTCACGGCGAAGTAGGCTTTGAAATAGTAAACCGCCTGGGCGCAGACGCGCGCCCAATTGATGGAATTCACGGTACCTATTTTTTGTTTGGCCTTAAACGCCGCGTCGTTGCTGACGGCTTTGACGATATCCTGGCAATCGTCAAACACACCGCGTACGGCGATGTTGAAAATATTCTTGTCTTGCAGCGAAAACATTTGCGCGGTTTGGAACGCGCTCATGCGCTCGTGCGGCGAAAGCATGAAGACGCGCACGCGCTTTTTTCCGCGCATTGCGTATTCCGCGCTGGACCCGGTATCGCCAGATGTGGCGCCGAGAATATTCAATTCTTCGTGTGTTTTGGCGAGCACATACTCGAACAGATTGCCGAGCAACTGCATCGCAATATCTTTGAACGCCAAGGTCGGCCCGTTCGAGCATTCGAGAATATGGATGCCCGTTTCCAGCGTGGCCACCGGGGTGATTTGGTCGTTGCCGAAGGCTTCTGCGGTATAACTTTTATCGATCAGCGTTTTGAGATCGGCGGCTGGAATATCGTCGACATACTTGCTGAGCACTTCGAACGCCAAATTACGATAGCTCAGGCCGCGCCAGTACTTGAGTTCGGCGGCATTGATGGTCGGAATGCGCTCCGGTACAGCCAATCCACCATCGGAAGCGAGGCCGCCGAGCAGAATCTGCGAGAAATTTTGTGGCGCCATGCCGCCACGGGTGCTGATGTATTTCATGCTTAGCCTAGCTCTTCCAAACGGATGCGCGTGATTTTTCCATCGACGCTGTCGAGCGCTTCGATCTTTTGCAGCGCGGTATTGATATTTTTTTCGCGGCATCGATGGGTGAGCATGATGATGTCCACTTGCTCCTCACCTTCCGACGGTTCTTTTTGAATCATGGCGTCGATGGAAATATGATTGTCGGCGAGGATGCGCGTGACATCGGCCAACACACCGGGACGATCAAATACCCGCATACGTAAATAATAAGACGTCTCAACTTCGTCCATCGACAGAATGGGTGTGTCGGTTAGTTGGTCCGGCTGAAACGCAAGGTGGGGCACGCGATGCTCCGGATCGGAAGTGTGCATGCGCGTCACGTCGACCAGATCGGCGACGACCGCAGACGCAGTCGGTTCGGCGCCGGCGCCGGCGCCGTAGTACATCGTCGACCCGACTGCATCGCCTTTCACCAAGATCGCGTTCATAACGCCTTCAACATTCGCGATCAGGCGCTTCGTCGGGATCAAGGTCGGGTGCACGCGCAGCTCAATGCCGTTGGCTGTGCGGCGCGTCAGGCCGAGCAGCTTAATGCGATAGCCGAGTTGTTCGGCATATTCGATGTCCTGTTTGGTGAGCTTGGAAATGCCTTCCGTGTAAGCTTTGTCGAATTGCATTGGCACGCCGAAGGCAATCGCCGACATAATGGTGAGCTTGTGCGCCGCATCGATGCCTTCGATGTCGAAGGTTGGATCCGCTTCGGCGTAGCCGAGTTGCTGTGCTTCTTTCAGCACCTCATCGAAACTTTTTCCCTTCGCGCGCATTTCCGACAGGATGAAATTGCTGGTGCCGTTAATAATCCCGGCAATCCATTCGATGCGATTCGCCGTTAGCCCTTCGCGGAGCGCTTTGATGATCGGTACGCCGCCCGCAACAGCCGCTTCGAAGGCGACCATCACACCGGCTTTTTGTGCCGCGGCAAATATTTCGTTGCCGTGGACGGCGAGCAAGGCCTTGTTGGCGGTGACGACGTGTTTGCCGTTCGCAATAGCCTTCAGTACAAACTCTTTCGCCGGAGAATAGCCGCCGATCAACTCCACTACGATATCGATGTTCGGGTTGGTGATGACTTTCATCGCGTCATCGACCACTTCGGCATTGTTGCCAACCAGTTCGCGGGCGCGATCGGTGGCTTTGTCCGCCACCATGGCGATGCGAATTTCGCGGCCGGCGCGGCGCGTGATTTCCTCGCGGTTGCGGCTTAGCACGCGGAACGTGCCGCCGCCGACGGTGCCGATTCCCAACAGACCCACTTGCATCGGCTTCATGACAATCCTTCTTTTCTGAATAGGTCGCGCACGCCGCGCACCGCCTGTTTGATGCGGTTCTCATTTTCAATCAGCGCAAAACGCACGTGATCGTCGCCCAATTCGCCGAAGCCAATGCCGGGCGAAACGGCAACCTTTGCATCGGCCAACACCTTCTTTGCGAATTCCAGCGAGCCTTGCTGGCGCAATGCTTCGGGAATTTGCGCCCACACGTACATACTCGCTTTGGGGATTTCCACCATCCAGCCGAGATTGTGCAAGCCCTTCACCAACACGTCGCGGCGGCTTTGATAGGTTTGGCGAATTTCCGCGACACAATCCTGCGGGCCTTCCAGCGCCAGTATGGACGCCACTTGAATCGGCGTGAACGTGCCGTAATCGTGATAGCTTTTCATGCGCGCCAGGGCGCCGACGAGCTTCTGGTTACCGACCATAAACCCCACACGCCAACCGGCCATGCTGTAACTTTTCGACATGGTAAAAAATTCGACGGCGACATCTTTCGCGCCGGGCACTTGCATGATGGACGGCGCTTTATAGTCGTCAAACACGATGTCGGCATAGGCCAAATCGTGGACGACCCAGATGCCGTATTCCTTCGCAATCGCCACCACGCGCTCGAAGAAATTCAAATCGACACACTGCGCCGTCGGATTGCTCGGGAAATTGATAATGAGCATTTTCGGCTTAGGATAGGACGCCTTCAGCGCTTTTTCCAGTTCATCGAAAAAGTCGACGCCGGGAATCATCGGAACCGTGACGATATTGGCGCCGGCGATCACCGGCCCGTAAATATGAATCGGATAGCTCGGGTTCGGCACCAGCACCACGTCATCCGAATCCAGCGTCGCCAACATCAAATGAGCGAGGCCTTCTTTCGAGCCGATGGTGACGATGGCTTCTTTGTCGGCATCCATATCGACATCAAAACGCGTCTTGTACCAATTGCAAATAGCCTTGCGCAATCGCGGAATACCTTTGGAGAGCGAGTACCCATGGGTGTTTTCGCGCTGCGCCGCCTCGATTAACTTCGCGACGATATGCGGCGGCGTGGGCTGATCGGGATTGCCCATGCTCATGTCGATAATGTCTTCGCCGCGACGGCGGGCGGCGGCTTTTAACTCTCCCGTGATGTTGAACACGTAGGGAGGCAGGCGCTTGATACGGGAAAATTCTTCCATTAATTACATTCTTTAATCGTTTATTCGGTTATCGTGCCAGAGGCCCGAAGGATAGTGGCGCCTGGCAATGCATGTGCTGCGGGCCGCACGGGTATTGCTTCTTCGGGCGTTGGTCGAAAACAAAATCAACTCCATGACGGGAAATCCAATGCCGGCGCGCTTCTTCACCCGGCGCTGAGACGAGTGAAGAAAACCGTTATGATTATACCGACCCTATCCCTCCCTCGCCAGAACCCTTGAAACTCCACCTCGCTCAAAACCCCAACCAAAACCTCATTACCGGCTACGGCGCCGGCTATGTGAGCGTCAACGGCCGGCGTTATGAACGCAATTTGATTGTGACGCCACATGCAATCGTGGACGATTGGCCCATGCGGACAGAGTTGGATGCGGCGGCCTTGGCGCCAGTGCTGCGACTTGCGCCGCAGATCATCTTAATCGGAACCGGGAAAACGCTGCGCTTTCCCCATCCCGCGGTGCTCAAGGGACTGATCACGGCCAAGATCGGCTATGAGATCATGGACACCCAGGCGGCGTGCCGCACCTATAATATTTTGCAGGAAGAGGGACGCCAGGTTGCCGCCGCGTTGATACTCGCCTAGGCGTTTCGTGACGGTGCGAATCAAGCGCGGCAAATAATTTGACGCCGATTTAGCAGGCGCGGGCAATTACGGCAGGGCGCGAGACAAAAATCGAACGACATTCTCGCCCATGATGTTGCGAATCGGCGTTTCGTCGAAGCTGGCTTTCTGAAGCGCGGCGGTGATGGCGCCTATGCCCGCGGCATCGATTGGGGTAGCGACGTAGCCGTCCCAATCCGAGCCGAGCGCCACCTGCTCAATGCCGGCAATTTTGACGGCGTAGCGAATCGATTTCACGATCGCCGCAATGTCCGTGCCGCAAGTGGCATTTGACCAAAAGCCGATGCCGATTAAACCGCCGTTTTGCGCGATACGCTTAATCTGCGCGTCGCTGAGGTTGCGATTATTGTTGCAGGCGCCTTTCACGCCGGTGTGCGAAACGATGACCGGGCGTTGCGCTAGACGCAGCACGTCATCGATGGTTTGCGGCGAGGCATGGGCGAGATCGATGATCATGTTGCGGCGTTCCATTTCCGCCACCCATTTTTCCCCGATCAGCGTGAGCCCGCGCTGGCTTTCGCCACTGGCGGACGCGCCGATTTCGCTGTCGGCAAGATGGGTCGGCGCGATCATGCGAAATCCCGCTTGGTACAAGGCATCGAGGTTAGCCAGCTCGCCTTCCAGCGCGTGGGCGCCTTCGATCGTCAACCACCCGGCTGTAACTCCGCTCTGGGTGCGGCGCTTGGCGAGGTACGCCTCAAGCTCTGCTCTGGACTTGATGATCACGAGGGCGCCATTCGAACGCGCCGCGAAGTCGTGGAGTTTTTCCGCTTGATACAGCGCGCGTTGTTGCAAGCTGGTCCAGGTGCGCGGCGGCCAGCGCTGGGCGAAGCTGAGTAGGCGAATATTGTCGCTGGCCGCGCTGTTGCGCTCGATGTTCAGGCCGCGCGGGGTTTTCGTGACGACGCTGAACGCTTGCAGCGCGACATTGCCCTTGATCAAACGCGGAATATCGACGTGACCCCAGTGGTTTTCCTTAAGCAGGTCACGATCCCACAGCAAGCTGTCGGCGTGCAGGTCGGCGACGATCAGGCGCCGATGTAATTCGCTCGTCTCGGTGGCGCGTACAGCACCGGTGAGCGTATTGTGGCTGGCATCGACATAGCGCGGCACGGCATAGAAGAAAATCCCCAACGCGACGGCGGCGAAAACCGCTAGGGCAATGAGGATCTTCCTCATGATTTCATCACGTGCCGAGTTGTTCCGCCAGATCAAGAAAATCGCCGGCGTTGATGCCAAAACGCTTTTCGGGTTTGAGATCGGTCTTTTTATTCGGATTGAATTCTTTCGGCCGAGTGACAAACGCGGTCTGCATGCCGGTTTTCGCCGCGTGATCCAGATCGTCCTTGTGGGCGGCGACCATCATCACCTGCTCCGACGGCAAATCGAGCAAGCGCGCGGCGGTGAGATAGGACTCGGGATCGGGCTTGTAGTGTTTCGCTAGTTCCGCCGACAAAATCAAATCCCAGGGCAAGCCGCCGAATTTCGCCATATTCGTCAGCAGCGCCACGTTGCCGTTGGACAGCGGCGCGATAATGTATTTCGTCTTCAGGCGCTTCAAGCCGCGCACCGAATCGGGCCAGGGCTTGAGCCGATGCCAGACGCGATTCAACTCGGCGATCTCCGCTTCCTTGAGGCCCTCAATGGCGAATTTTTTCAACAAATCGTCAAGGATCAGGCGATGCAAAACATCGATGGTCAGCCATGGCGACTCCCCCTTGCGCACCCGATCCATGGCGGGCGCGTAGCCGGCGCGCCAAGCGTCGGCGAACGCGCCCGGATCGATATCCCAGCCCTTACGCTCGGCCAGCGCGCGCATTTCGCGAATAATCGTGCCGCGATAATCGACCACAGTGCCGAAGACATCGAACGTCAGTGCTTTAACCTGTTGTAAACTGCGCTTCATTAACCACCTCCCGATGAGTGAGGCATGAATGATACAAGCTAACCCTGGCGCAAGTGAAGTCGCTACTCTCGGTGGCGGCTGTTTTTGGTGCATTGAAGTGATTTTCGACGAATTGCGCGGCGTCACCGATGTCGTGTCCGGCTACATGGGCGGGAACAGCCCGAATCCGACCTATCGCGACGTCTGCTCCGGCGCCACCGGCCATGCGGAAGTGATCCAAGTGCACTTCGATCCGGGCGTGATTTCGTTTCGCGAAATATTGGACGTGTTTTTCACGATTCACGATCCGACTACGCTGAATTATCAAGGCAACGATATGGGAACCCAATATCGCTCGGTGATCTTTTATCATTCGCCGGAACAACAACGCAGCGCCGCCGAAACCGTTGCGGATTTTGATCGCCAGCGCGTGTGGGATCGACCCATCGTGACCGAAATCAGCGCTGCACAGACCTTCTATCCAGCCGAAGATTATCATCAGGAATATTATGTGAATAATCCCGATCAAGGTTATTGCCGCATCGTCATTGCGCCGAAGGTAGCGAAGTTTCGCAATAAATTTCTCGCTCGGCTCAAACGAACTTAAATACCCCGGCAATCGAAATATGCTTTCGGCAATTCCAATATTTGCAAGCAACGATTAACTCGATGATGGCGACCATGGTTCAACCTTTCAATCAGTTTTCCACCCTAGAAGACCTCGGTGATCTTGCCCCGATTCTTCGCGCGCGGCCGAATATCTTGGCCCTGGTGAAACTGTTTCGCTCATTACCGCCGGACGACATGGATCTCATCGCGCGCTACATGCACGCCTATGTCGCCTTGGAAGACACCGTCGTGTTCCGCGAAGGCGAGATCGGCGATGCCATGTTATTCATTGTCGAGGGCTTGGTGCATGTGTATCGCGGCGATCCGGTGGACGGCGTGACTTTGGGACTACTGGATCGTGGCAAATCCTTCGGCGAAATGGCGTTAATCGAAAATATGCCGCGTTCCGCCACCTGCGTCGTGCTGCACGATTGCATGTTCGCCGCGATGACGCGAGC
>JANMJR010000250.1:0-19747 GCA_031371465.1 Pseudomonadota bacterium | reverse complement strand
GCCCAACCGCACAAGCAGTCAACAACGACACGCAGAGAAAACTCAGGCTGCGACGATAATGTTGTGGAGTCTGAGCCATCGGTCTATTTCACCTTGGTCTGGGCAACCGTCGCAGCTGCTTGGGCGGCAGGCTTCGGTGCGGCCGGTTTGTCTTCCGGCTTGGCCGGCTTGTCGGGTTCCGCTACCTTCATATGGACACTCACGCCGTCGCGCATTGCGTCGGTCGGGTTGGTGACGATCATGTCTTTTTCGTCGACGCCGGAAAGGATCTCGATCTGCGTACCAAGATCACGCCCAAGTTGGACTTTGCGCAATTGCACCGTGTTGTTCGCGACTGCCGCCACTTGGGGCCCATCTTGGCGCACCATGAGCGTATTGGCGGGCAGTAGAATGTTCGGCTCGGTTTGATTCAACGCAAACTTTGCCTGCACGAACATGCCTGCGGCAAGCTCGCCCTTTTCATTGGGCACGTTAATTTCGGTGAGCAACGTTTTCGATTGTGGGTCGAGCGCACCGGCGGTACGCAACACTTTACCGGTAAACGGTTGTGGAAATTCCTTCAACACGACGTTGACCGGCATGTCCGTTTTGATCATTCGCATATGGCTTTGCGGCACGCTAATGTAGAGCTTCAAGGTATCCATCTTGGCCACCTTGAACATCCAGCGATTCGGATCCGGGCTGCCGGCACTGATGAGTTGCCCAATCTCTACGTTGCGACCGGTAATGGTGCCGGCGAATGGCGCGTTGACGCGCTGAAACGATTTCATTTGCATCAGCCGCTCGACACTGGCTTGGGACGCCGCGTAGTCCGCCTGCCGCGCTTTCAGCGCGCTGATTTTTTCATCAACTTCTTGTGGCGATACCGCGTTTTCTTTCAACACCGCTTTCCAGCGCTCGGCAGTTGAGTGCGCCAATTCCATATTAGCTTTGACTTGCTGTTGATTCGCCAACGCCTGCTTCAGCTCGCGATCAATCTCCGGCGTTTCGATTTCGGCGAGCAGCTGGCCTTGCCTAACTTGCGCGCCCATATCGACCTTCCATTGCTTCACGTAGCCGTTGGTGCGCGCGTAGATTAGCGCCTCTTGAATCGGCAGTAGCGTTCCAGGCAGGGTCAACTCCATATTCGCTTTGGCGCGCTGCGCCGCGACGACGACGACATTCGGCCGCATATCTTTTTGCACATCGGCAATCGCCTTGCCGGCCTGTAAGCGCGGCCACACGCCGAGCAAAAAAAACAGGCCGAGCAAGCCCACCACCGCAAAAGCGGAAAATGTGCCGATACGTTTTCCGTTGCCGCTCGGCGCAACCGGCTCCGGCATGGCGCTTGCCGATTGGACGTCGTTGTGATCTTGTTGCATGGTTGGTAACCTTTTTGAATTACGCAGGCTGGGCAGTGGGTACCGCCAGCGGTTGAACGGGACGCTCGCGGCGGCCGTGAATCATGCTGAATACCACCGGGACGAATATCAGCGTGGAAATTGTCGCGAAAATCAAACCGCCGATCACGGCGCGGCCAAGTGGCGCATTTTGCTCGCCGCCCTCGCCCCATCCCAGCGCCATCGGCACCATGCCGATAATCATCGCGCTGGCCGTCATCAGCACCGGACGCAGCCGCGTGAAACCCGCCGCCAGCGCCGCTTGCATGGGGGTCTTGCCCGAGGTCAATTGCTCCTTGGCGAACGATACGATCAAAATACTATTCGCGGTGGCCACGCCGACACTCATGATCGTGCCCATCAACGACGGTACGCTGAAGGTTGTGCCGGTGAGGAACAATATCCAGATGATGCCGCATAATGCGCCGGGCAGTGCGGTGATGATAATGAACGGATCGGTCCACGATTGGAAATTCACCACCATGATGAAGTACACCAGCATGGCGGCGAACAAAATGCCGTAGCCGAGATTAGTGAATGCCGTTTTCATGCTTTCCACCTGGCCGCGCACTTCAACGCGAAGGCCCGGCGGGAGATTCGCGCAAATCGGGTTAACGTCTTTCTTGACCTCGCCCTTCTCGTCTTTTTGTGCTGCCGGCGGCGCGCCCTTCGAGAACCAACCACTCCACCAGCCCGCCCTTGCCGGCGGCGGGCAATATTCCGCCACCAATTTATCGAGTTGCGCCGCAACCGTTCCCAGATCGGTGCCTTGAACATTGGCGAACACATCGAAGGTCGGTTGGACGTTGGTGTGGTTGATCACCAACGGCGTTTCTTTACGTTCTATGGTGGCCACATTCGATAGCATTTGCGAGCCAGACTGTCCACGCCCAGGCAGGTTCGTGCTCATGACGTCTTCAATCGAATTCACCAAATATTGCGGCGTCTGCACGGCGACGGGATATTGCAACCCACTCTTAGGATCAGGCCACAAGTTGAAGTTGACCACGGCGCTTGACGATAGTGTTGTCAGCACGTTGTTGGCTACTTCGCGCTGCGTCATACCCAACTCAGCGGAGCGCTGGCGATCGACGGTGATTTGCAACGCCGGCCCATTGGTGATTTGGTGCACATGTACGTCCACCGCGCCGGGAATCGCTTGAACTTTTTCTTTGATTTCTTTCGCGATTTTCGCCGCTTGTGGGCTGCCGCCGATGATCTGCACGTCGATTGGCGCCGGCAAGCCGAAGTTCAGGATTTGGTTGACGATATCCGCGGGCTGAAAGAAGAAATCGACGGTCGGGAAACGCTTCGGTAATTCCGCCCGCAATCGGCGAATGTATTCTTGCGTCGCGAATTTGCGCTCGTGAGTAAGAGAAATCAGGATCTCGCCATCGGCCGAACTGATGGTCGGCGTGTCGGTAAACGCCATATTGATCGGCTGTGGCAGACCGATATTGTCGAGAATTTGGCTGCGCTCCGATTCGGGAATAATTTCGCGAATGACGTTTTCCACCTTGCCGAAAATTAACTCGGACTCCTCCAACCGGGTCCCCGCCGGCACGGTGACGTGCATGCGAATTTGCCCCGCGTCGACCAGTGGAAAAAAGTCCTGGCCGACGAACGGCAATACCGCAAGGCTGACGACGCCGACCGCGCCAAACACTAAAAATATGGCCATGCGATGGAATAAACCCCAATTCAGCATGCCCACGTAGCCATTGCGAAAGCCCTCGAATCCACGCTCGAAACCGCGGTGGAATAGCGCAAGCGGATTGAGTGATGCGCGCACCGGTTGACTATGCTCCGCTGCTTCCTGGGGAAGCAGGTATTTCACCATCACCGGCACCAAGGTCCGCGATAACACGTAAGAAGCCAACATCGCATAAGCCACGACCAGCGCCATCGGCGTGAACAAAAATTTCGCCGGCCCGGTCAAGAAAATGACCGATACAAACACGATACAAATAGCCAGGGTCGAAACGAATGCGGGCACGGCGATCTGCTGCGAGCCCTCGATAATGGCGTCCTCAAGCGGGTGGCCCATTTCGATATAGCGATGAATGTTCTCGACGGCAACGGTCGCATCGTCTACCAGAATCCCCACGGCCAACGCCAAGCCGCCGAGCGTCATGATGTTGAGCGTTTCGCCGGTCAAATACATGACGCATAGCGACGACAGAATTGATAGCGGAATCGAAACGGCGACGATAATGGTGCTGCGCCAACTGCCCAGAAATAATAGAATCATCAACGCCGTCAAACACGCGGCGATTAAGCCTTCCACCAACACGCTGTCGATGGCCGCTTTCACAAACACCGATTGGTCGAACAGTTCTTTGAACTCCATGTCCGGCGATGCGGCGCGCACACCCACCAAGGCCTTTTTGATGCCTTCGACAACGTCTAACGTAGACGACGAGCCCGCCTTGAGGATGGTGAGTAAGGCCGAGCGACGCCCCTCATCGCGCACGATATTGGTCTGCACGCCGAAACCGTCACGCACATTGGCGACATCGCGTAACGATATCCATGTGCCGTTGGATTGTTGTTTGATGGGAATATCGTTGAGTTCGTCGATACTGGTCGGATTGCTGTTGATGCCGACGATATAATCGCGCTCACCGATTTTCACCATGCCGGTCGGCAAGTTGGCGTTCTGCGCGGTGAGCGCCGAATTAATATCGGTCATGGTCACGCCTCGCGCCGCCATCAACTGCGGATCGGCGTCGATTTGGATTTGGCGCGGCTTGCCACCATAGGGCAAGGGCATGCGCGAACCGCGCACCGGCGCGATCGCGGTACGAACTTTGTACAACCCGGTATCGTAGAGTTGTTGTTCCGACAGCTTGTTGCTTGCCAGCGCAATCTGTAGCACCGGCACGCTCGACGCATCGTAGCGGAACACAAATGGCGGCGTGGTGCCCAGCGGCATGCGGCGCAAAATGATTTGCGATAACGCTGTGATTTGCGATAGCGCTGCGCCGATGTCTACGGTGGGCTGAAAAAATACTTTAATAATGCACGCGCCGTTAACGGTTTGCGACTCGATCGACTTAACGTCGTTAATGCCCGACGAAATCGTAAACTCGCTAAACGTGGTGATGTATTTTTCAAACTGCTGCGGCGGAATGCCTTGGTATTGCCACACCAGCGCCACGACGGGAATCTTAATCGCTGGAAAAATATCCGTTGGTGTCTGTTTATAGGAAAGCCCGCCCAAAATTAGAATTAACAACGCCATCACGACAAACGTGTAAGGGCGGCTTAGTGCGAGTTTAACAATCCACATGGCGAGATAATTTAGTTCCGAAGCGAGTTGTGTTGCGTAGTTTGGACAATTATAATACGATCCGTTTCGTATGTAAATGTTGCCAGGGATAGCACGCCGTGAATGATGAAAACTCCATGGAGGAATTGTTGGAGGAGATGCCCGGCCGCGCGCCGGGGCGGCCGCGTTGCCCCGTCACACACCAAGCGATCCTCGATTGCGCCAACGCTTTACTCGAAGAAATAGGATTTGCCAATATGTCCGTCGAGGGAATCGCCGCCCGCGCCGGTGTGGGCAAGGCGACGATTTACCGCCGCTGGCCGAATAAAGCCAGCGTGGTGATGGATGCATTTCTGGCTGCGACCGCAAAAGAGATCGCCTTTCCCGATACCGGTTCCGCCCGGGAAGACATCCGCCGCCAAATGCGCTCAGTGGTCAAAGTATTGAACGGCCCCCGCGGCCGCACTATCGCAACGCTCATCGGCGTGGTGCAATCAGATCACGAACTCGCCGAAGCCTTCCGCACGCGCTTCGTCGCCGTGCGCCGTGGTGAAGCAAAAGCCGTGGTGCAACGGGGCATCGCCAACGGCGAATTCAAACTCGACATGGATCTGGAATCGGTTCTGGATTGCCTCTACGGCCCGCTCTATTTTCGTCTGTTGATCGGCCATGAAAAGGCATCGGCGAAATATGCCGATCAACTGGTCGATTTAGTATTACGCGGGTAGCATCGCCTTAAGGGGTTGGCGAAAGTCGACGCGCCTTCAACCGCAAATACCAGCAAGACAACCCGACGCCGACAAAAGCCATCAAGCCAGCGAAAATTCCAAGACCGGTGAAACCGAATTGGATTAAAAGTTGCGCGCCGCCGGATGCGGCGAGTAACCAGCCGATGCTGGCTAGGGTGATATTGAATCCGAGCACTGCGCCACGAACTTCGTTGGGCACTTCCGATAATGTCGCCACGTATAGCGGGCGACCGAGGGCGTTGAAAAACGAGTAGGCAAATCCCAAGACGATGGAAAATGTGAGTGTCACCGGCCACAGCAATAGCGGAATCACCATGATGCCGGTCACACCCAGCGCGGCCGCGAATAGCAGCATGCGACGCGGGAAACGATCCGCTAACTGACCGCCCGCCAAATTGCCGATTAAATTTCCGACGGCGACCAACATCAACACCCACGCCAAATGGGAAAATGACAACGCGTAGTTTTGTTGAAGAAAAGTCGCCAGATAAATCGCGATGGCGGCAAAGCAAACGCGTTCCATGGCGCCGGCGCCGAGCAATACCATGAGTTCAGGCCGCAGAATACTTTTGAAGGAGATATGCTCGCGACCAGCGGCCATGCGCCGCTTTAGATCCGGCGGTATAAACCAAATCAGGCTTAGCATCGAAATCACAGCAAGCGCGGCGTGGACGCGAAACGCGCCGCGCCAACCAGCGAACGATCCGATATAGGTCAATATCGGCACGCCCAGCACCATGGAGATCGACTGCCCCGTTATCACCCAACCCAGCGCGCGGCCACGCAGCTTGGCAGGAACATGATCGGAGACACAAGCGAACACCGCCCCCAAAAATCCACCCCCGGCAAAACCGGCGACGACATGCCACAACGTCGCGGTCCAATAGCTTTCGGCAAAAGAAAACCCCAGTCGGGTTAGCGCCAAGGCCAACATTGAACCGATTAGGATGGACTTGCGACCTACCCGGTCCGATAGGCTTCCGGCGATCCACGACGACACACCCCAGGCGATGGCGCCGAAGGAAATGAGATGAGCGATGGCCGCAAGGTCGCGGTCGACATCGTCGCCGATTACTTGCAAAAACGGCGCGAGTGAATTGCCGGACGTAGTAACGATGAATGTACCGGCGCAACAAACAACGATCATGGCGACCAGGCGAATAGTCGTCAGTGTCGCCGCGTTTGCTTGATCAGGGAAAATCGGTGAGTCCTACTTCGATTGGTAGCGCAGGTATGCAGACTAAAGTTATTTTCTAGAAAAAAACATGCGCCGGCCGGGACGCCGCATCCCGCTTTGGGCTCAGGACATGATGCCCTGGATGCCGCGCGGGTCTTGCCTTTGCGGGCACATGCCGGGCTGATGTCACGGCTAGAATTCGGTCCATTCCGCGTTACCTTGAATAGGCTGCGCCGCGGGTTTTCGCTTGCTCGTTTGCGCACGAGGAACAGGCAACGCCACGGCGCGTTCTGCGGATACGCCCGGGCTGGGTGTCGGACTGGGCCGCTTACCGACGTTAAATCTCCCAACGGTACTCATCAGGATGCTCGCCTGACCCCGAAGCGATTCCGTTGCCGCCGTCGCTTGTTCCACCATGGCCGCATTTTGCTGATTGGCGTCATCCATTTCCAATACCCCGCGGTTCACTTGAGCGATACCTTCGCTTTGTTCACGCGAGGCGCTGGCAATCGCATCCATTAAACCGGCCACGCGCTGTATCTCGACCAGGGATTCTTGAATCGTTTTCAACGTCTGGTCAACGGAAATCACACCGGCCGAAACTTTGTCCCGCGTCTGCACGACCAACCCCTTGATCTGCTTCGCGGCGTTGGCGGAATGATGCGCCAAGTTACGTACTTCTGCCGCAACCACGGCGAAGCCGCGCCCTTGTTCGCCGGCTCGCGCGGCTTCGACTGCGGCATTTAATGCGAGGATGTTGGTTTGAAAGGCAATGTTATCCATCAACGAAATAATGTCGCCGATCTGGGTGGCGCTGGTTTCAATCTCGGCCATGGTCACAGCGACATTTTTCATCGCCGCCCGTCCCGATTCCGCGACGCGGGCAGAAGCTTGGGTGAGGTCATTCGCATCGCTCGCCGATTGCGCGTTGCGCTGCACGGTAGCGGTTAATTCCTCCAAGCTGGCTGCGGTCTGCTCAAGCGTCGAGGCTTGGGATTCGGTGCGTTGCGACAAATTTTCGTTGCCATCGGCGATCTGATTGGAGGCGAGGTGAATCTGCTCCGCCACTCGGTTGATTTCCAACGTCAGTGTAGCCAGGCGTTCCTGGGTTTCTTTGAGGCTCATTGTGAGCGCGCCAATTTCGTCTTTGGCTCGCGTTTCGATTTTCCCCGTTAAATCGCCGCCGGCAACCCGCTTGAGGGATTTCATAAGGAAGGCGATGCCCGATTTGACGGCATAGTAAAAAGCCAAGAAAAAGTACAATGCCAGCGCAAGGCAAACCATTGCAACACCCTGGACGAATGCATCTTGCGTGCGGTTCTGCTGAATGCGCTGGGTCAACAGCGTCTCAAGTAGCGGCATGGATTTATCGGCAAAACCATAGGCACTGTCGAGCGCTTCGCTTCCCGACTTAAAAAAAATCTCCCCTGTCATGACCGTTAGACCGCCGGGGCTTAAAACTAAACTGATATCGCCCATAAACTCGGTCACCTTGCTTAACGCCAATTGATAATTCCCAAGACTGGATTTAATCATCTGCGATTGGCTTATAGCCGTGTCGACGTGTGCTTTGAAGTCTCGATAATCATCATTTCCCGCGGCTTCAAGGATCGAAATTCGCACCCGATCATCCGCCATTAATTCGCCGCGCATGATCATCTCCGTTCCGACTCCTCGTGCGATCGCCAGATGTTCCGACAAACTCGGCACCCCTGACGTCGTGATAGCCATCAAAAGATGGAACGCCTGATCGGAATCTAAAAGCAAGTTGGATTTCCAGGCAACGAAGTCGATTAAACCATGAATATTCGCAACGATGGCAATATGTTCCGCAAATACACTATCGGAGTCGGGGGAAACATCGGGCTGCGTGACGGCCTTGAGTTTTTCTGTGATCAAACGCCAGCGCGGAGCAGAGCCATACCGCGCACCTAGCTCGCCTTCGACCAGGTCGATTTCCCGCACCACGGAACGAATTTTCTCCTGAACTTGGCTGCGAAATTGTTTCAGTTGAGGATTGCCTTTGGCAATCACATAGGTTGCGCCACGATGATCTTGCGTGAGCCGACTCAACTTCAACAGCGGCTTGATATAGCGCAGACCATCGCGCTCGGCCAGCAGTAAGTTAACCTGGTTGTGCGCTTCTGAAAAATAGAGCGTTCCCGTGTACGCAAGCGGCAGTAGCATGAAAAAGCTAACTAACAGAAACTTGCGCACGAGCGATAAGCGCCGCATTAACAATACACCGGGCGCGAGCAACCATTTCATAATCAATCTCGATTCTGTATTAGGAAGTATATCTATTATATTGATTATTTTATTTTTTTAAAACAATACTTTTATCGATTGCGGGATATTACTTGCGTTGTTAAGTGCGATACCCGGCGCCAACCCGGATGTTGGCGCCGGGTAACACCCAATACTGTTGGGTTAAGACTTGGACTGACGCAGACGCCGAAAAAATCAATAAGTCCTAGGCAAGCCCAGCACGTGCTCGGCGACATAGGCGAGAATTAGATTGGTTGAGATGGGTGCAACTTGATAGAGTCGGGTTTCGCGAAACTTGCGTTCGACATCATATTCGGCGGCGAAGCCGAAGCCGCCATGGGTTTGCAGGCAAACGTTGGCGGCTTCCCACGAGGCGTCCGCGCCAAGGAGTTTCGCCATGTTCGCTTCCGCGCCACAGGGCAAGCCCGCGTCAAACATTTCCGCCGCTTTGAAGCGCATCAAATTTGCCGCCTCAACGTTGACATGGGCGCGTGCGATGGGAAATGCGACGCCTTGGTTTTGACCGATTGGTCGATCGAATACAACGCGGTCCGTGGCGTAGCGCGTGGCCTTGTCGATGAACCAATGGCCGTCGCCGACGCATTCGGCGGCGATCAAAATGCGCTCCGCGTTCATGCCGTCGAGGATGTAGCGAAAACCCCTGCCCTCTTCGCCAATCAAATTTTCCACCGGCACTTCAAAGTTATCAAAGAACACTTCGTTGGTTTCATGGTTCGGCATGTTACGGATCGGCTTGAGGGCCATGCCATTTTTTTCGGCGTCTTTAAGTTCCACCAAAAATACCGACAAGCCTTCGGACTTTTTCTTCACTTCGGCCAGTGGCGTAGTGCGCGCCAGCAGCAGCATGAGATCGGAATGCTGTACCCGCGAAGTCCATACTTTTTGGCCATTGACGATATAGCGATCGCCTTTTTTCACTGCCGTGGTTTTTAGTTTAGTCGTGTCGGAACCAGTGCTCGGCTCGGTGACGGCGAAGGATTGCAAGCGCAATTCACCCTTCGCAACGCGCGGTAGGTAACGCCGTTTTTGCTCCGCCGAACCGTGGCGCAATAGCGTGCCCATGACGTACATTTGCGCATGGCAGGCCCCGGAATTGGCGCCGGAGCGGTTTACCTCTTCAAGAACAATCGACGCCTCGGTGATGCCGAGGCCGGAACCGCCATATTGCTCGGGGATCAATGCCGCAAGCCAGCCGGCATCGGTCAGCGCCTTCACAAACGCTTCGGGATAGGCGCGGGCTTCATCGAGCTTTTGCCAATACTCGGAGGTGAAATTCGCGCACAGCGAACGCACGCCGCGGCGTAATTCGTCGTGTTCGGGATGGGAAGATTGCAAAGCCATGAATGCCGCCAGAAAAAATATGAGTGTAACCGACGCCTATCGGCCTCGCGGGAAATTTGTTTGAGACTTACTATGATTATCAGATGTCATCCTGAGCGCAGCGAAGGATCTGCTTTATCCACCGCGAAAAGCAGATACTTCGCTGCGCTTTCCATGAACTCAAGTACCCACAGGGCATAGTCATCTTAATCCTTCCCCCTTTCCTAAAGGGGGAGTGAGGGGGATTTTCAGGCACCTACCATGACCCACCAGCGCAAAATCCCTGGCCCTGGCCCTAGGCTACCCCGTCTCCCAGCCTCCCTTTAGAAACGGGAGGGGCGAGCGCGCAGTCCGTTCAGGGTCCGTGTGCCGTTTCGGCCGAAACGGCAGGCTCAGAATGACATTGTTTGAACGTAGCATCCGGATCATGCCGGGGTGCCCCGTGACTACGGGCCTGCCCGGCATACCTTGCCAGGAGCCAAGCAGGGTGCAGGTCTTGGCAACCCGTATGGTGAATTATTTTTCCGCCGCAGCCTGTTGAACCGCGCTGAGCGTCTCGCGACCGACGATACTTTCAAATTTCGGATAAAGCGCAGCGAACACCTTCTGCCAATCCTTACGCTCGGTGTCCGTGAGGGCATAGACCTCGGTCTTTTTCAGCGCGCGGATACCGGTCAGTGCGCGATCATTTTCCTGCTGCGCAACTTGGCGTTCGTAAATCGTCGCGTCCTTGATCGCCTGTTCGAGGGTGGAGCGAATCTCGACTGGCAGACCATCCCAGAATTTTTTGTTGACGATGACGCCATAGCCGATGTAACCGTGATCGGAAATCGTAATATGTTTTTGCACTTCGTGCATTTTCTGGGTGAAGATGTTCGACAAGGTGTTCTCGCCGCCGTCGACCGTGCCGGTTTGGAGCGCGGTATACACTTCTCCGAACGCCAACACCTGCGGACTCGCGCCGACGCCGCGCATCTGCGCATCCAATACTTTGGACGACTGGATGCGCAGTTTCAGGCCTTTCAAATTGGCGACGGTTTTAACCGCTTTGTTGGCATGAATTTGCTTGTACCCATTGTCCCAATAAGCCAGGCCGTGAATACCTTTGCTCTCCAGCTTGGCGAAAAGATTTTTGCCCACCACGCCGTCCATGACGCGATACAAGGCCGCTTTAGTCGCAAAGATATAGGGCACGTCGAATACTTCAAATTCTCGTGTGCCAAGCGGCCCGAATTTCGACAGCGACGGCGCGAGCATCTGCACCGCGCCAAGTTGCAAAGCCTCGATTTCTTCCTTGTCTTTGTAGAGCTGGCTGTTCGGGTAAATCTGCACTTGCACCCGGCCGTTGCTGCCCTTTTCCGCAAGTTCCTTAAATTTTTGCGCGGCAAGGCCCTTCGGCGTATCGGAAGCGACGACGTGACTAAATTTTATTTTGATCGTATCGGCAGCGTGAGTGCTTGTTACAAGCGCAAAAGCGAACAGCGCAAAGATTAATCGCAACGGCATAAAACTCCTAAATGAAATTGATTGGACTACTTGTCAATGCCACCGATACACAGATATTTGATCTCAAGATATTCATCAATGCCGTATTTCGATCCTTCGCGGCCGAGGCCCGATTGCTTGACGCCGCCGAAGGGCGCGACATCGGTTGAAAGCAAACCGGTGTTGATGCCGATCATGCCGGATTACATACCCTCGGCGACGCGCCGACCCATTCGCCATCGCTATAACAGTGCTGACGGAAAAGCTTGGGATCAGACAGGACAATTGGCGCCGCAGGCACGCCGGGTTGATCAAGTGGGCTCATTGCAATTTCCGATGAATTTTAACGGCCCGATTATACGCGAGCCAAGCCCGCGTTCCGCGCTAAAGCGGCGCGACCACGACGCGTTTTCGCCCTGTTTGTTTAGCGACGTATAAGGCCTGGTCGGCCGCTTTCAGCACCTGCTGCCAGGTCACACCATGCAAAGGGTAACAAGCCACCCCTAACGATATGCTCAGGTTACCGATGATTTGGCCGTTCCACTGCACCGTGATTTCGGAAACCAATTGACGCAATTCTTCGGCCCGCGCCTGGCTGGTCTGAAGTCCGGCGCCAGGCAAAATGATCGTAAACTCCTCACCCCCGTAGCGACACGCTATATCCTGGTCACGCACATGCTCAAGTAATACCTTACCGATCTGACCCAGCACCGCATCGCCCATGTCATGGCCATAGGTATCGTTGACCAGTTTGAAGTGATCCAGATCGAACATGATGATGCAAAGTTGCGAGCCATCGCGGGCGATGCGCGCCACTTCGCGCGCGACCGATTCCTCCAAATAACGGCGATTGTACAAACCGGTCAGTCCGTCGCGCACCGATTGGTGCCGCAAGGTTTGCTGGAGACGGAAATTGCCAAGCGCCAGGCCTAAGTATTCAGCGACGGTGTGGATCAGCGGCAATTTATTTTCCAAAAGATCCCGCGCCGCTTCGGTCAGCGCACGCAGATGGATTACCCCAAGCGCTTCGCCGTGAGAATTCAGCGGCACGCAAACATAGCCTTGAACATTTTCCGCCGTCACATGGGCGCAGCCGACATCGTCGTCACGACGCGCCACAAAATGTAACTTGGACAACTTCAGCGCCCAGCAATCATCCGGCCGGAATACGGTTTCCGCCTGCTGAAAACGGCCCCAGGTAATGGTCGCTTCGACCAGATCCCGGGAGGCGCGCAATGCGTACAGCGCACCCGCCTTGGCGTTGAACAATTGCTGCATCGCATGGGAAATAATTTTGTTGTATTCCTCAATCGTGCTGGCCGCCTGCAGCAATTCGCTCATCTCGTGCAACAGCGCCATTTCCCGGGTTTGTTGGCGCACGCGCTCGAGGGAGAGATGTAACTCGCGATTGGACGCTTGCAGTTGTTTTTGCGTCTGCTCGTGAAGCGCGATCTCGCGCGTCAATTCGGCCGTACGCTGCAACACCCGTTGCTCCAACTGCGCGTTCAATTGCTTTACTTCAAGCTCGGCTTGTTTGCGTGCGGTTACGTTGGAAATCGAGCCGACGATCCTCGACACTTTTCCCTGATCGTCGCGCACTGACTTACCACGCCGCGAAATCCAATGATAGGTTCCGTCCTTGGCGCGCAGGCGAAATTCGTCCACCAACGGATGATTGAATCTAATATGCCGTTCAAGCGCCTCGATGGCGCCTTGCCGGTCGTCCGGATGCAGTAGTGCTTCGAACGCGCCGCGTTCATCCGGCAGATCCGCATCGGTATATCCAAGCAGCCCTTTGACCTTGGGCGATCCGCTGATCGCGTTTTTCTCCAGATCAATTTCCCACAGCCCATCGCTGGTCGCATCCAGTGCTAAATCGTAACGCGCTTGACTGGCACGCAGTTCGTCGGTGCTTTTTTGTAGTGTCGCCGCCATGTGATTGAAATCCGCTGCCAGCCGCGCGACTTCCCCCGTGGTGCTAATCGAAGTACGGTGGGCTAAATCGCCCGCGGCAAATCGCTGTACGTCCAAGCTCAGTTGCTGGAACGGTTTGGCAATATGTCGCGATATCCAGGCGGCTAATCCCAATGCGATTAGGGTTGTCATCGCGGCAAACCACCACAGTCGATTTAACGATTCTTGCGCCGCCGCGACGGCAACGGCGGTGGGAACGCCCACATAAATCAGCCACGGCGTGCGTTCGGTCTTGCTATAACTGATCAGTCGACGCATGCCATCCAGGGACTCGGCTTCCATCTGGCCTTGTTTATTGCGAAACATGGCCTGAATAAGTGGTCGGTCCGATAATTTTTGCGCAATCCATTTCTGCGGCTCAAGGGAACGCGCGATTACTACCGCGTTCTCATCCAGTAAGGTAATTTCCGAGTTGGCAGGAATCCGCTCGGTTAATAATAATGTTTGGAAGTTTTCCGCCAGCACCGAAAGCGTGACAACGCAGCTCACGGCGCCGTTCTTATCAAACACCGGCCGCGCCAAAACCACGCTCATTTTTCCGGTGGCGCGGGAAATGACGGGCTCACCGAATCCTAACGGGCGCTTAGCCATGGCCTCCTTGAAGTATTTCCGGTCGGCGACCTGATAGGCCGGGATCACCACGCTAGGATCGGCGGATAGCATTTTCACCTCGCCCGCCGCGGAAATCACCTGTAACACATGAATATAGGGCGGCAATTTGGCCTTGAGTTCCTGTAGCTTCGCCTTGTTATCAACGTGTGCCGTGGGATCCGCCGAAACCATCACACCAATCGCATCTAAAAGTTGCTCACTGCCCTCGATAAAATGATCCAAGCGAGCGCCGATTGCGCGCGCCTGTTCGGCCGCGAGATTTAAGGACTCGGCGGGGTAGCGGGTGGAAAGGTCGCGAACACTCAAGATGGAAAAGATTGCGAATGGCGCGAGCGAGACCAGCGCCAGCAACAACAATTGGGTGCGAAAACTACCGAAGACGTCCAGCACAAATGACCTAAGCGCTGCCATTGGGCGTACTCATGGTGTGGCGTATGTGTCTTGGCAAGCCATCTGAAACCCGTTTCTGCGAAATCCCGATTGAATGTTACCCTAACAGGGCTTTAAAACGATAACAACTGACCGAATCAGACAAAGATACACGCGGTGGTCTTGGCCAATGGTGGTTTTTTCCGTAAACTTCGTGTCATTCTTCGCCCCCCTTTGTCAAGACCGGATCTGTGCTTTCACGGTGTGCACATCATCCCTGGCCTGGGGTCGGTAGATTGACCAAGGCCCACACTCGTAGCGGGTAGCCCGAGGCTAGCCACTGGCCGTGGCCCATTGGCTCTTCGGCAAGATGACGTTTACGCTGGGATTGATTCAGCGACGTGTTTTTTGTGTCCGGCTCTGCCGGAATTTAATGTGATGGGCCGCTCTATGGCGCGGCCAATCGTTGACCACTTTTTGGAGGAACACTTTATGCAACACCTGTCTTTGGCGGCACGGCTGGTAACGTCCACAGTGCTAGGCCTGGTGCTTTCAACACCGACACTCGCGGCCGACGCGATCAAAATCGGCGTCGTCACCTTCCTGTCCGGCCCCGCAGCCGGCCCGTTCGGCGTACCGGCGCGCAGTTCGGCGGAAATGATGGTCGAAGCGATTAACGCTGGAAAAATCCCCGGCGGGTATTCCAAAAAAGGCTTTGGTGGCACGCCGATCGAAATCGTCGTTATCGACGAAGCCGGCGGCACGACTAAACAAGTCGAGGAATATCGCAACTTGGTCCAGCGCCAAGGTGTCGATATGGTGATCGGCTATGTCTCCAGCGGCGATTGCCTCGCGGTCGCGCCCGTTGCCGAAGAACTTAAAAAATTTACCATCTTGTTTGATTGCGGTTCGCCGCGGGTATTCGAGGAAGCAAGCTACAAATATGTGTTCCGCACCGGCGCCCATGGCGCGATGGATAACATCGGCGCCGCCATGTATATCACTGAAAAGATGCCGGGCATTAAAAACTATGCCGGGATTAATCAGAACTACGCATGGGGGCAAGATTCCTGGGCCGACTGGGACGCCTCGATGAAAGCGCTGAACCCCAACGTTCAAGTCACGACATCGCAGATGCCGAAAATCGGCGCCGGACAATACGGCGCGGAAATCTCCGCCTTGTTATCGAGTAATTCCGAAGTCATTCACTCCAGTTTTTGGGGCGGCGATTTGGAATCATTTATTCTGCAAGCCGGACCGCGCGATTTATTCAAAAAGAGCATCCCTGTTTTCATCGCCGGTGAACACGTGCTGAACCGCATTCCGGCACAAATGCCCGAAGGCGCGATCATCGGCGCGCGCGGCACCCATGGCCCGTTCGCGCCCGACACGGAACTGAATCGCTGGTTCAAGAAGGCTTACTCGGACAAATTTTTGCTGCAACCGATCCAGGCCTCCTACAAAATGGCGCAAGCGTTGCTCGGGGTGAAAAGCGCCTATGAAAAAGCACAAGCGGCCAACGGCGACAAAGCGCCGAGCCAAGATCAACTCATCGCCGCGCTGGAAAATCATTCTTGGGAAGGTCCGAGCGGTAAAGTGATGATGAATCTCGGCAAAGGCCACCAAGCGACTCAGGGAATTGCTTTCGGTCGCGTCAAAAAAGTCAACGGCAAAGTGACCTTGGTCGATATCAAAAACTACCCTGCGGAAAAAGTGAATCCGCCGGAAGGTGTGAAGAGTGTGGACTGGATCAAGTCGGGCTTTAAGGCAAAATAAGAACAACAATCACAAAATATCTGCGTCATTCCCGCCTTCGCGGGAATGACAATTTGGACACGCCTTTGGTATAAATCAAATTGAGTTCCCTAGCCAGCGTCTTCATCGACGGCATAATTTATTCATCATGGTTGTTCATCATGGCTGCGGGTCTGACACTGATTTACGGCGTCATGAAAATCCTCAACATGACCCACGGCAGTCTCTATGCCCTGGGCGCCTACACGGCGGCTTCTTTCGTCGGCTATTGGTTAAACCACGGCTATCCGCCGCTGGCGACCTATGGCGTGTTGCTGCTCGCGGCCATCGTGGTAGGCATCACCGTCGGCCCGCTACTCGAGCGTGGCATCTTGCGTTTTATGTATGGCAAGCACGAAGTGATCCTTCTACTCGTCACCTATGCATTATTTTTGATCCTGGAAGATGCCGTGAAGCTGATCTGGGGCGTCGATTCCTACGCCGTCGCCGATCCCTATATCCTGCTTGGTAACTTTAAAATATTCGGCTTGAGCTATCCGATGTACAACGTATTGCTGCTTGGCGTGGCAATCGTCGTTGGCAGCGGATTGACCTGGCTGATCACGCGCACCATCACCGGCAAGCTTCTCACCGCGGTGATTCACGATCGCGAAATGGCCGCCGCGGTGGGGATCAATGTTGAACGTTTCTACACCCTCACCTTCACTCTCGGCGCAGTGCTCGCGGCGTTAGGCGGCGCCTTCACCGCGCCGATGGTGTCCATCGTCCCCGGTATGGGAGTGGAAGTGATCGTCCTGGCCTTTGCGGTGATCGTGATCGGCGGCCTAGGAAGCTTACCGGGTGCGGCGCTCGGCGCATTGCTGGTGGGCATCGTGCGCTCCGCATCGGTGCATTACTGGCCGGAAGTGGAACTCTTCAGCATTTATTTCGTGATGGCGCTGGTGTTGATTCTAAGACCCAAGGGGTTATTCAGCGCGCCCGAAGCCAGAAAAATATGAGCCCGAGAAAAATATGAATAATCGTTCCATGTTAATTTTTAGCGCCCTTTTAATTGCGCTCATTGCGCTAGGTGGGTTTCTCCCCGATTGGGCAACCTTTCACATTACCCGGTCCCTCGGCTTAGGTCTGGTCGTGTTGGGCCTGATGCTGATGTTGCGCGCCGGCCTAGTTTCCTTCGGCCAAGCGCTGTATTACTGTCTTGGCGCATACACGGCCGGCGCCTTGATGCATTTTTATCAGATCAAGGAGGCCTTGTTGTTGATTCCGGCCGGTATGCTAACGGCGGCGCTTCTCGCGGCGGCGCTCGGCGCGTTGCTGGCAAGCTATCGCGGCATTTTCTTCGGCCTGTTAAGCCTCGCCTTTTCGATGATTCTGTATGGGCTTATCGTCAAGAGTTCCAGCCTCGGCTCCACGGACGGTTTTACCTTAACGTCCCCGACATTCTTCGGTATGGCGCTCGGTGAATCGTCACGCCATGCGGTCTACATCACCGCCTGCGTGCTAACCTTGATTTGTGTGTGGGGACTTGAACGCTACCTGCGCACGCCGCTAGGCCGTCTGGCGCCCGCTATTCGCGACAACGAGATTCGCGTCGAATATCTCGGCCAATCGGTGCGCAACGCCGTGCATATTAAATACGTCATCAGCGCCGCGCTTGCCGGCCTCGGCGGCGCGCTCACCGCGCTCACGGTAGGCCACATCGATCCGGAAATGGCCTACTGGACGACATCCGGCGAGTTTGTTTTCATTTTGATTCTGAGCGGTTCGCAAAGCGTGATCGCGCCGTTCTTGGGGGCATTGTTGTTCGAATCGCTGCGCACCTACGCGTATCAAGAATTCCCCTACGTGTGGCAGATGGTGTTGGGCGTTGCGATGTTGTTGGTGATCGGCTTTTTACCCGACGGCATTTGGTCGTTATTTAAATCGCGCAGAGTGAAGCCCGCATGAAGACGATTCTCGAAGCGCGCGGCTTGATGAAAAACTTCGGCGCCGTAACGGCGGCGAACGATGTTTGCGCCAGCATCCACGAGCATGGTGTCACCGGCCTGATCGGCGCCAATGGAGCGGGCAAGACCACCTTCGTCAACATGGTGACGGGCTATTTGAAACCGTCCGCGGGCCGCATTCATTTTGCCGGTAAAGACATCACGCCGCTGCCGCCGCGCCAGATCACGCGGCTGGGCATTGCCCGTTCGTTTCAGATTCCGCAGCTGTACGACACCCTCACCGTGCGCGAAAATCTGATCGTCGCGCTGGGCATCGTGCTGCGCAATGCCAAGCCCTCGTTCTTTGCCAAATTGCCGGCGCTCGTGCCGGGCCATAACGCGCCGCTCGACACGGTCGCGGACAATCTCATGACCCAGTTTAATCTCAACGGCTATAGCGATCGCGTCGCACGCGTATTGCCGCAAGGCGTGCGCAAGCAACTCGACATCGCCATGGCCATGGCGGGCAAACCGCAGGTGTTGTTGTTGGACGAGCCCACCAGCGGCGTCGCCGCGGAAGAAAAATTTGGCATCATGGACATGATCATGAACGTGGTGCGCGCGGAGAATGTCACGGTGTTATTCGTCGAGCACGATATGGATATCATCAGCCGATACGCTCATCGTGTGTTGGCGTTCTACGATGGCCGCATCATCGCCGATCAAGCACCGGAGGAAGCGCTCGACAATCCCGAAGTGCAGCGCTACGTCACGGGGAAACGTCATGCTTAATCTCAAGGATTTAAACGTCGCGATTCAATCGGTCGAGATCCTCCGCGGCGTCAATCTCAATCTGCCGCAAGGCCGCATGGCCGGCCTGATCGGCCGCAACGGCGCGGGCAAGACCACGTTGTTGCGCAGCATTATGGGCGTCCTGCCCTACCAGCGCGGAACGGTGAATTTCGATCAAACGGATCTCGCCGCCACCCCCGCCCATCGGCGCAATAGTCTGGGCATCGGCTACATGCCGGAAGATCGCCGCCTGGTGCCGGAACTTTCCGTGGAAGAGAATGTGCTGTTGCCGCTTTGGGCGGTCGGCAACAAGAACCCTTCGAGCAAGCTGCAACAGGTTTACGCCATGATTCCCGAGGTCGAAAAATTCCGTGACCGCAAAGCCCTGCAACTTTCCGGCGGCCAGCAAAAACTTGTCGCCCTAGCTCGCGCACTCATGAGTAGCACGAAACTCTTGCTACTCGACGAACCGTTCGAAGGCGTCGCGCCCGCCCTGGCGCAGCGTTTGGTCGAAGTCATTGCCGGACTCAAGCGCGAAGGCTTGACCGTGCTGCTGTCCGAATCCGATTTACAACATTCCGCGCCGCTGCTCGATCATGTGTTTCGCATCGATCGCGGCGTCGTCACGCAAAGCTCATGAATTGGCCATT
>JANMJR010000177.1:0-2417 GCA_031371465.1 Pseudomonadota bacterium | reverse complement strand
GGCGTGCGGCCCATCGACATGGTGGAAGTGATTCTGAAACGCGCGCCGCGCATCGTTGGACTTGGCGTTTACATCTGGAATATCGAGGAGATGACCAAAGTCGTCGCGCTGTTGAAGCGCGTCGCGCCGGAGGTGATCGTGGTGCTCGGCGGGCCGGAAGTGAGCTACGAAACCGATCAACAAGAGATCATCGCCAATGCGGATTACCTCATCACCGGTTGGGGCGATGTCAGTTTTGCTAAGCTATGTCGTCACGTGATAGCGGGCGAAGCGCCGATTGAAAAAATCATCGCGGGCGAGCAACCGCAGCTCGAACAAATCAAATTACCCTACACACTTTACACCGACGAAGACGTCGCCAAGCGCTTCATCTACGTCGAAGCTTCGCGCGGCTGTCCGTTCAAATGCGAGTTTTGTCTGTCGGCGCTGGACAAAACCGCTTGGCCGTTCGACGTCGACGAAGTGCTGCGACAAATCGACGATTTATATCAACGTGGCGCGCGGCATTTTCGCTTCGTCGATCGCACTTTCAATCTCAAGATCGCCACCAGCATCAAGATACTGGGATTTTTTCTCGAGCGCCTCGACGAAAAGTTGTTCGTGCATTTCGAGGTCATTCCCGATCATCTGCCCGACGCGCTAAAAGCGGCCATCCAAAAATTTCCGCCGGATCGGCTGCAATTCGAGATCGGCATCCAGACTTGGAATCCCGAAGTACAAACCCTCGTCAGCCGTCGCCAAGACAACGACAAATCGGCGACCAATATCGATTGGCTGCGCAACGAATCTCAAGCCCACCTGCATGTGGATTTAATCGTTGGCTTGCCGGGTGAAGATATCGAGAGTTTCGGCCAAGGCTTCGATCGTCTGGTCGCATTGAACCCGCACGATATTCAAGTCGGTATTTTGAAACGCCTGCGCGGCGCCCCCATCGATCGCCACACACAGCCATTTCAAATGCGTTACAACCCGGCGCCGCCCTACAATATTCTTGCCACGGATCGCATCGATTTCGCCACGATGCAGCGCATGTCCCGTTTCGCACGCTTTTGGGAGTTGGTCGCGAATTCCGGGCGCTTCGCGCGCACCGTGCCGCTGTTGTTAGGTCACTCGCCATTCAAGCGCTTCCTGCAATTTTCCGATTGGCTGTTTGCCAAAACCGGCAAAACCCACGAGATGGCTTTGGAACGTCTGTACGATTTGTTGTTCGAATGCATGACAGCGGAGTTTCACGAGCCGAGCGACCTCGTGGCCTCAATTCTTTTTGCGGATTACCAAGCCAGCGGCGCGCGCGGAAAATTGAGTTTCATCCCCGATGCCAAACGCGTGCAGTCGCCTGCGCGGCGTGCACCAAGCAGACGCGCCGATCCAGCCATTTCGCGCTAGAATCTACTCATTAAGTTGTCACAGAGAGGGAGCCATGACACGCCACATTGCGATTTTCCTATGCTGTTTTACTGTTTGGACGGGCGCATTTGCCGCCACGGAGCTAAGTCGCGAGGCCGCCCTAAAAGCGCTGGAAAATGGCACTGCGGAAACCCGCGCCAGCGCCGCCGACCGCCTTGGCGAAGTCGGCACTATGGAGGATGTGGTCGCGCTACTCAATACCCTTCGCGATGACGATGAAACGGTGCGCAATACGGCGGAACAATCAATCTGGAAAATCTGGGCGCGTTCCGGCGATCCGAACGTTGATCGGCTTTACGCACGCGGCATTCGCGAGATGAACGAAGGAAGCTTCACGCGAGCGATTTCGACCTTCAGCGAAATCATTAAGCTCAAACCAGAATTCGCCGAAGGCTGGAACAAGCGCGCAACGCTTTATTACATGACCGAGCAGTACGATAAATCCCTGGAGGACTGCGACGAAGTCATGAAACGCAATCCCTATCATTTCGGCGCGTTGTCGGGTTATGGCCATATTCATGTCGAGTTTCGCTTGCTCGAACAAGCGATCGAATATTTTCAGCGTGCGTTGAAAATCAATCCCAACATGGTCAGCGTGGTCCGCTTGATCGAACGGTTGGAGCGGCAAATCAAAGAGCAGCGCGGCAAATCGGTTTAACGCACACAATCCTTCCTCGGAGCGAAGAATGAAAAATTATCTGACCAGCGCGGTCGCGATTTTTGTCACGGCAACAAGCGTTCAAGCCGGCTGCCCCAAATTCGACGAAATCAATGCCATCGTTGCGGCTTATGAGGCAAAACTGCCGATTAAACCGATCGAAAACTTGCGCAGCGTCCTTGAAGCGTATTGCGCCCAGGGGAAACTTGCCGCGCAGATCGGCCGCATCAAGGGAACGCAAGCCGGATTTAAAGCCGGATACACCAGCCTCAGCACGCGCTCCGGCACCGATGTCGATCGACCGTTGCGCGGATTTTTATTTCAAAATATGTTTTTGAAAGATGGTTCGGTC
>JANMJR010000168.1:0-22327 GCA_031371465.1 Pseudomonadota bacterium | reverse complement strand
CCGCCGTCGTCATCGCCGTCCACCGAAACGGCCCAGCCGCCCGAAAAAGGCTGTCGGGTGCTGATCGTGGATGACAACGTCGATTCGGCTCGGAGCTTGGCGGATTTGCTGAAAATGTCAGGGCATGATGTTCGGCTGGCTCACGACGGCCCGCCCGCACTGCAAGCGGCTTTTGACTACCGGCCCGACGTGATGCTGCTGGACATCGGCTTGCCGGGACTCAGCGGTTTCGAGGTAGCCCAGCGGATTCGTCGGCAACCCACGCTCAAGAACACCGTGTTGGTCGCCTTGACCGGGTATGGACAGGAGACAGACCGGCAGCGTTCGCTAGAGGCTGGGTTCGATCACCATTTGGTCAAACCCGCCGACTTCGGCGAGGTGCAGAAAATCCTGCTGAGCATCGCGGAGAAAGCGACGTAACGCCCACGCAGCGAGGTTCGTCATCGACACTTTGAAAAGACTCAGGTTCGAAAGACCTCTAACCGGTTTGAAATTTGCGTCGGACAATCCTTTCATCTTAAGATAACCTCATAGTTCGTTCGTCATGGAACAATCCCTCGCGAAAGCGGTGAGGTTATATTTTGAATCCAAAACGTCGCCACCGCTTCCTCCGCGTAGCGGCTTCGTCCTCCCCGGCGCTCAAGCGGCCCGCCCTTAGCTCTACCTTGGGCAACTACGAGGTACCGCGATGAACGACCTAATTTTTAACGACTTTGAGGCTGCTGGACAGCGTGTATTGGCATTCTTACACCAACGATTCGGCTTTGGTCTTTGGATGGTCACCCGCACCGAAGGTGAAGATTGGATCGTGCTTCAATGTGAAGACCATAGCTATGGCGTGAAGCCAGGTACTGTTTTCCGTTGGGCCGACTCGTTCTGCTCCGAGATGGTCAAGGGCAACGGGCCACGTATAGCTCCAGATTCAGATTTCGTATCTGCATACGCAGCGGCGCCCTTAGGACGCCAAATTTCGATCAAAGCCTACATCGGAGTACCGCTAGTTGACACGGATGGCAAGCTTTTCGGCACGCTTTGTGCCATAGACCCGTCGCCTCAATCGCAGGACATCGTCGAAGAACAGGGGTTGATTGAGCTACTCGCCACCCTGTTGAGTACCGTGCTCCAAACTGAACTGAAGGCGGCGCGTGAAACGCGGCGCAGCGAACGGCTGGAGCTTGAATCCGAAACAGACTCATTGACAGGGTTGTACAACCGGCGCGCTTGGGATCGGTTGTTGTCCACGGAAGAGGATCGTTGTCGCCGTTACGGTCATCCTGCAATCGTGCTGTCGATTGATCTCGACCAGTTGAAGGGGGTAAACGACACGCAGGGGCACGCCGTCGGCGACGCACTGATCGTACGCGCAGCCGATGCGTTACGCAAAGCCGTGCGAGAGGTCGATATGGTTGCCCGACTTGGGGGCGACGAATTCGGCGTCATTGGCGTTGAGTGCGACCACAGTAGTGCAGAAGCGCTTCTAGGTCGTACTCGAAAGTCGCTGGCGGACGCCCAAGTCAAGGCGTCAGTAGGCCTCGCGCCGAGAATTCCATCTCATGGACTCAAAGGAGCCTGGGAGGAAGCAGATCGGCTGATGTATGTCGAAAAACGCACGCGATGAACTAGAACCGCCCAACATTGCGCTCAACGGGCGTGCGGCCATGAGGCCGTTTCTCGTTTTCAAACTTTTGTGGGCCGCGCGCGGTTAGCTTTACGTTAGCGCGCTAGTCACCGCGATGTTAAGTTATTGCCCATGAAGCAAGTCTGCGTTGCCGAAATCCTTGACCTCACCTTGCAGGAGCGTAGATGGCGCGTCGAGCTGATTTGGGAAAGCATCGCGGCTGTTCCAGAGGCCGCCGAGGTTACGCCCCCAACTTAAGGCGGAGATTGAAGCGCGGCTGAAAGCGCTCGAAGCTGATCCTGGAGCCGGTTACTCGCGGGAGCAAGTCAAGTCGAACCTGCGAAACGACACGTGGCGTTCCGCCTAAAGTTTTCTACTCGGGCGTTGAATGAAATGGGCGAGGCGCGCGAGTACGCGCAGAGCTCGGCCCTTGGCGGCGAGTTTTTGACCGCGATCGAACGGCAACTTAAACGTCTTGAGCAAGCTCCCTTGCTGTTTGGAAACTCACCGCCCCGCGTTACCACGACGCCGCTTCCTCCTGCTAACAGGGCGTACGGACAACGCTCCAGACTTCCTGCTGTTACTGCAAACGATCGGACTCAGTAGTTCGCCCGCCGCTGGTGACGTTCCACCCAGTGGCCGGCGAAAGGAACGATGAGATAAAGCACCAACGCGGAGACGACCATCGCCGACAACGTCGACGGAATGGGGCCAAACGAGGTCATGGTCTGAATCGCCACGAGAACGGCGGCCAATCCGTACCAAACACCGCGCCGATCGTTTCGGATGGGAATCGCCTTCACGCATAACCACAGCGTCACGAGCAATAGCAATACTTCCAATCCATGGGCAAGCTGCGGAAAATTCCACAAGCCGAATCCAAATTTCGGTGCACCGGTAAGGAGCGGCAAATCGGGGCGATGCACGATAAGATCGAAAAACCAATGGGACGCAACCACGGCGGCCACCGCCAGCGCCTCGCCCATGGCCAAACGCAGCGCCTTCCACGCCGTCAGAAACGCAATCGCCGACCAAGCAAGCGTTGCGACTAGGCTGTGGCTATAGGGCATATCGTGCAGAACAAACGGATTGGACGCCAAGCTCGGATCGAGACTCGCGTGTTCTAGGCCCGTCAAAATAAATATCCCCCAGACGATATCGACCCACTGCGCCGCGGCCAACAGCAACCAAAGCGGCACTTGAGGCGCAATGGCTTTCGCGACGAAACTGGCGCTGTAGTGTCCGATGAACATAGTAACCCCGTTTTGGAGCGCCTAGCTTACGCGTAATTTTCGTGTCGGGCGAGTGTCGATTTCCGCGAATAAATTCAACACGGCAAAAACCTGACCGTCGTTGTGCCGAGGCGATCAATCTCGACGCTCACGCTGTCACCGGCGTTGACCCAGCGGGTTTCCACCACGCTGCCGGTGAAAACAAACTCGTCGCGGCGCAGATATAGTCCGCGCTCGATGAGCGAATTTGCCAGCCACGCCAACGCCGCGAACGGATGATCCATCACTTCGCGCGCCGCGCCGCGACCGGCTTCGATGCCGTTGATCATGGTGCGGCCGACCAACGCCGGAATATCGATCCCACGCCAATCGCGAAGCGGTGTGCCGATCACGCAACCGGCGTCGAAAAAATCGTCGGCGATCAAGGTCGGCGTGTCGAGCGATTGGTAATCGACGTAACGATCGTCCACGATCTCGATGCCTGCGGCGATCGCGCCTACGGCGATGGCGACGGTTTCTTGGGTGTATGGTCGGTCAATCGGCGGCAAATCACTTTGCAAAAAAACCACGATCTCGCATTCCACGCCCGGACGGACGAAATCGCCATGGGGAATAGACGCGCCGCTTTGCTGCACGGTGTTGGCGAATACGCCGCCGGCGCAGGGATTGGGGATATTCAGAAAACGCTGCATCACGGCGGTGGTGCAGCCGATTTTGTGCCCAGCAATTTCGCCACGCTGCGCCGCTAGCTCGTTGTGAAGCTGCGCTTGAATCCCATAGGCCTCAGCTTCATCCTTTGGGCGATACTCAGGCGAAAGTGCGCTTAAACGCTGCTTCGCAAGCCGATTCTGCGCCAGGAGGCGCGCGACCACTGGCTCTTTCATTTCCAACATTCTTCGTTTATTGTCATTCCCGCGAAGGCGGGAATCCATTTGGCGGTGGCTACTCGTGGCTCATTATGGATTCCAGCCTTCGCGGGAATGACCGGGTAGCCTACCGGGTGGCCTAGGGCCAGGGCTACACAGAAAAATGCCTGCCTCACTTAGTCCGCGCCGCCGCACCGGCGACCAAGCGCTCGGCGGAAACAATCGCCCGCGTGTGATCGCCCTCGCCCACCTTGCCACCGCCATCGAACGCCTCGACCGTAAAGGCATACAGTTTGCCTTCGCGGCCCTTGAACGTCGCCCGCGCCCGTACTTTGCTGTTCATCTTTGTTGCCGCGATATGACGAATATCGATCCCGACGCCGACGGACATGTACCCCGGCTCAACTATCGGTTTCAGCAATCGCGTCGCGGCGATTTCCATGAGTAAAATCATGCGCGAAGTGGCCCATACTTCGGGAAATTCATCTTCCGGCCCGAGGCGCTGTGCCTTAGCCATATCATCCGGGCCGGCCATTGCTTCGGCGTCGGCGAAGTCCCCTACTTCCATCGCGATCTCCAGGTCCAAAACAAAGTTAATCATGCAACTATATCAAAGATCGCGATGGGACAAGCCTTGGGAACAGATTGGGCGCCATGCTAAAATTACTAATTGCGCGGTGTTCCCGCGCTCTACAGCACAAGGATCCGCAGCCGATGGCGACCCTCAGAGACGTTAAGCTCGAAGACAAATACACCCAAGAAAGCGGCTGGATTTATCTGACCGGCATTCAAGCGCTAGTGCGCTTGCCGATGATGCAGCGCCGGCGCGACCTCGCCGCCGGTCACAACACCGCGGGCTATATTTCCGGTTATCGCGGCTCGCCGCTAGGCGGTTACGACCAGCAATTGCTGGCTGCGCAAAAATTTTTGCAAGAACATCACGTCGTGTTCCAGCCCGGGCTGAACGAAGATCTCGCCGCCACCGCTTGCTCCGGCACGCAACAAGTCGCCTTCACCGGCCAAGCGAAATATGACGGCGTGTTCAGTATTTGGTACGGTAAAGGCCCCGGTGTCGATCGCTCCGGCGATGCCTTCCGCCACGGCAATTTGTTTGGCGCCAGCCCCCTCGGTGGTGTGTTGGTGTTGATGGGCGACGATCACACGTGCGAATCGTCGACCACGGCACATCAAAGCGAATACGCGCTGATGGACGCCATGATTCCGGTGCTGAACCCGGCAGGCGTACAAGAAATTTTAGATTTCGGGTTATATGGCTTCGCCCTGTCGCGATTTTCCGGCGCCTGGGTCGGTATTAAGTGCGTGCACGATACGGTCAACACCGCCGCCGTGGTGGAGCTGGATGCGAGCCGCGTTCAAGTGAATATCCCCACCGACTTCACGCCGCCGCCCGACGGCTTGCATATACGCCCAAACGATCCGCCGCGCACGCAAGAATATCGTCTGCATAATTTCAAACTCGATGCGATTAAAGCATTCGCCCGCGCCAATCATCTCGACCGCATCGACATCGATTCACCGAACGCGAAAATCGGCATCATTACCACCGGCAAATCCTATCTCGACACGCGCAGCGCCCTAGACGAGTTGAACTTAAGCGACGCCGATTGCGCGCGCTTGGGTGTGCGGCTGTATAAGGTTGGCATGACTTGGCCGATGGAGCCGCAAGGCCTGCAGAAGTTCGCCGAAGGTTTGGACCTCATTATTCTGGTTGAAGAAAAGCGCGGCTTGATGGAAGGTCAAATCAAAGAAATGCTCTACGGCCAAGCGAACGCGCCGCGCATTATCGGCAAACACGACGAGCAAGGCCAGCCGATGTTCCTATCTTCCGGCGCGCTCGATCCGAATCAAATCGCGCAGGTGATCGGCCATCGCATTTTGAGTCACATGGCCGACGACCCATTGGTAAATCGCGTCGCCGCGATCGATCATTTGCTCAGCCATCACGAGAAATCGAAAATTGGCGTGGCGCGTATGCCCTACTTCTGCCCCGGCTGCCCCCATAGCACGGGCACGAAAGTCCCGGAAGGCTCCAAGGCATTGGCCGGTATCGGTTGCCATTTCTTGGCGCAATCGATGGATCGCAACACTTCGGGCTACACCCAAATGGGCGGCGAAGGCGCGTCGTGGATGGGCATGGCGCCGTTCACCAATCAAAAGCACGTGTTCCAAAACATCGGCGACGGCACTTATTTTCATTCCGGGCTGTTGGCAGTGCGCGCGGTCGCCGCATCGGGCGCCAACACCACGTTCAAAGTGTTATACAACGATGCCGTCGCGATGACCGGCGGCCAGCCGGTAGACGGCCAATTGACTGTGCCGCAGATCACCTTGCAGTTGCACGCCGAAGGCGCGAAGCGCGTCGCGGTGGTCACCGACGAGCCGGAAAAATATCCGCCGGGTTTGGAATGGGCGCCGGGGGTGACGATTCATCATCGCGACGATTACGATCAAGTACAGCGCGAGTTTCGCGAAATTCCCGGCTTGAGCGGCATTGTCTACGATCAAACTTGCGCGACGGAAAAACGCCGCCGCCGCAAGCGCGGCAAAATGATCGATCCGCCCAAGCGCACGGTCATCAACGAAGCGGTATGCGAAGGCTGCGGCGATTGCGGCGTGCAATCGAACTGCGTTGCGGTCATCCCGATCGAAACGGAATTCGGCCGCAAGCGCGCCATCGATCAATCCAATTGCAACAAAGATTTCTCCTGTGTAAAAGGCTTTTGCCCGAGCTTCGTCACGGTGCACGGAGGCAAGCTGAAGAAAGGCAAAGCCGGCAGCAATTTGGAAATCGCACCGCCTGCCCTCACGGATCCGGTGCTGGTCGATCTTGAAAAACTCGGTCGACCCTATCGCTTAATCGTCACCGGCGTCGGTGGCCAGGGCACGGTCACGGTCGGCTCGATCATCGGCATGGCCGCTCACCTGCAAGGCCTGGGCTGTGGCGTGATGGAAATGACGGGCCTGGCGCAAAAAGGCGGCGCGGTGTTGAGCTATGTGCGCATCGGATTGAAGCCCGAGGACATCAAGACTACGAAAATCGCCACCGCCGGCGCGGACCTGATGATCGGCGGCGATCTGTTGGTATCGGGCAATTCGGAAGGCTCGGAAACCTTAGCGCTCGGCGCCAAGGCCGTCATCAATACCAATGAAGTGATCACCGGCGCGTTTACCCGCAACACGGAATTCCGGCTGCCCGGCAGCGAATTGAAAGAAACGATTGCGGCAAAAGTCGGCGCGGGCAACGTGCATTTTGTCAACGCCACGCGCATTGCTACCGCGTTAATGGGCGATTCGATCGCGACCAATTTTTTCTTGGTCGGCTACGCCTATCAAAAAGGCTGGCTGCCGATTTCCGCTGCCGCTATAGAACGCGCAATCGAATTGAACGGCGCGGCGATCGAAATGAATAAACAGGCCCTGGCCTGGGGCAGGCGTGCCGCGATCGATCTCGACGCGGTGCAAAAAATCGCAACGCCATCGACCGGCCGGCCGCAATCGGAAAAGTTGTCGCAAACCCTCGACGAGTTGATTGCGCGTCGGGTCGACCAGCTTACCCAGTACCAAAATGCTGGCTACGCTGCACGTTATCGCGCGCTGGTGGATCGAGTCCGCGCTGCCGAAAAGGCGGGCAAGCAAAGCTTGAGCGAAGCGGTCGCGCGCTACTACGCCAAGTTGCTCGCCTACAAAGACGAGTACGAAGTCGCGCGGCTTTACACCGACGGCGAATTCACCAAGAAAATCGCCGAACTGTTCGAAGGTGACTACAGCTTGAATTTCAATCTGGCGCCGCCGCTGTTTGCGAAACGCGATCCGGTCACGGGTCATCTACGCAAATCCGCTTACGGCCCGTGGATGTTCCGCGCGTTCAAATTGCTGGCGAAATTCAAAGGGCTGCGCGGTGGGGCATTGGATATGTTTGGCTATAGCGCGGAACGGCGTATGGAACGGCAACTGATCGCCGATTACGAAAAGCTGGTGAACGAAATTCTCGCCGGGTTGAACGAAGGCAACTACGACCAGGCCGTCGCGTTAGCGCAAATTCCCGAGCAGATTCGCGGCTTCGGCCATGTGAAGGAACGCTATTTCGCCGAGGCAAAGAAAAAAGAAACGGAACTCATGGCTGCGTTCCGCTCGCCCGCTGCGCGCAATAAACTCGCTGCATAAATCTAAATCTCAACGAAGACGACCCATTATGTTTAGCGCCAATCACACCCTCGCAGTCGTCGATCCGGAAATCGCGCTGGTCATCGAAAAAGAACGCCAGCGCCAGGAAGATCATGTCGAACTGATCGCCTCGGAAAACCATGTCAGCCCGGCGGTGTTAGAGGCGCAGGGTTCGGTGCTGACCAACAAATATGCCGAAGGCTATCCCGGCAAGCGCTATTACGGCGGCTGCGAGTATGTCGACATGGCGGAGCGACTTGCCATCGATCGCGTCAAGGCCTTGTTCAAAGCGGACTATGCCAACGTCCAGCCGCATTCCGGTTCGCAAGCGAATGCCGGTGTTTACATGGCGATGCTGCAGCCGGGCGATACCATAATGGGACTGTCGCTGGCGCACGGCGGCCACTTGACCCACGGCTCACCGGTGAATTTCAGCGGGCGTTTGTACAAGGTCATCAGCTATGGCCTGCGCGAAGATAACGAGGAAATCGATTACGACCAAGCGGCGAAATTAGCGTTGGAGCATCGCCCGAAAATGATCGTCACCGGCGCGTCGGCTTACTCGCGGGTGATCGATTGGAAACGTTTTCGCCACATCGCCGACAGCGTCGGCGCCTATCTTTTTGCCGACATCGCCCACTATGCCGGCCTGATCGCGACGGGCTTTTATCCCAGCCCCATCGGCATCGCCGATTTCGTCACCAGCACCACCCACAAGACGCTGCGCGGTCCGCGCGGCGGCTTGATTATGGCGAAACCCGAGTACGAGAAGGCGGTGCAGTCGATCATCTTTCCCGGCATCCAAGGCGGACCGCTGATGCATGTGATCGCCGCGAAAGCCGTTGCGTTTAAAGAAGCCATGTCCAAGGATTTTCGCGTCTATCAAGAACAGGTGATCGACAACGCGCGGGTGATGGCCAAGACCTTGCAAGCGCGGGGTTTACGCATCGTCTCCGGCGGCACCGATTGCCACATGTTTTTGCTCGACCTGCGCGCGAAACGCATCACTGGCAAGGAAGCGGAAGCGCTGTTGGGCCGCGCCCATATCACAGTCAACAAGAACGCCATTCCCAATGATCCGGAGAAGCCTTTCGTCACCAGCGGTATACGCATCGGCTCGCCGGCCATGACCACTCGCGGTTTCCGCGAACTTGAAGCCGAACAAGTTGCCCATCTCATCGCCGATGCCCTCGATGCGCCGCAGGACGAAGCGCATATTCAGCAAGTCGCCGAACGGGTGAAGGCCCTGTGCAAGCGCTTTCCGGTCTACAGGGCGTGAGGAGTAAGGAGTGAGGGGTGAGGTGAAGATTACATCGCGTTTTCGCTGTTTACTCCTCACGCCTCACGCCTCACGCCTCACCTTTGCCCCATGAAATGCCCTTTTTGTGGAACTCTTGATTCCCAAGTCATCGATTCGCGCCTGAACGACGAAGGCGAGAGCATTCGTCGGCGGCGCAAATGCACAGCCTGTAATAAACGCTTTACCACTTACGAAACCGTGGAACTGCGCATGCCGCAGGTCATTAAGCAAAACGGCAAGCGCGAGGATTTCGCAGCGGAAAAATTGCGCATCGGTTTCGCCCGCGCGCTGCATAAACGGCCGGTTTCCGCCGATTTGTTGGATGCCGCGGTCGAGCGCATCACGCAAAAACTCTTGGGCCTGGGCGAGCGCGAAATCGACGGTCGGCGCATCGGTGAAATGGTCATGGACGAGTTGCGCAAGATGGACAAGGTCGCCTATATCCGCTTTGCTTCGGTTTATCGCTCGTTCCAAGACGTTGAGGATTTTCGCGACGTGATGCGGGATTTATAGTTTCCTCCATGTTTTCTGTGTCCGATCACCGCTTCATGGCCCACGCGTTGCGCCTCGCCGAACGAGGCCTCTACACGACCGCACCGAACCCGCGCGTCGGTTGCGTTATCGTGCGCGATGGCGCGATCGTGGGTGAAGGCTGGCATGCGCGCGCCGGTGAGCCGCACGCGGAAGTCCATGCCTTGCGCAACGCAGGAGAACGCGCGCGCGGCGCGACGGCGTATGTCACGTTGGAACCCTGCAATCACACCGGCCGTACCCCGCCCTGTGCCACGGCGCTGATCCAAAGCGGCGTGACAAAGGTGGTCGCCGCCATGCAAGACCCCAATCCGCTGGTGGCAGGCTTCGGCCTGACAGCCTTATCTGATGCGGGTCTTGCGACTGCCGTGGGTTTACTCGAAAGCCAGGCGCGGGAATTGAACAGCGGCTTTGTTTCACGGATGAGCCGTGGTCGACCGGGGCTGCGCATGAAAGTAGCCGCCAGCCTGGACGGTAAAACCGCGCTCAACAACGGTGCGAGCCAATGGATCACCGGCGAAGCCGCGCGGCGCGACGGCCATCGCTGGCGCGCGCGATCGTGCGGCATTTTGACGGGGATCGGCACGGTAAAAGACGACGATCCACAATTGACCGTGCGCGCGATCGAGACGACGCGACAACCGAAGAAAATCTTGATCGACAGCCGATTGGAAGTTTCACTTAGTGCAAAACTTTTTGACGGCAGCGAAGTGTTGATTTTTTGCGCCACCGCAGACCCGGCAAAACGTGCCCAGCTTGCCGACAAAAACGCCACCGTGGTTCAAATGCCCGATGAGCGCGGCAAGGTTGATCTTTGCGCCATGGCGCAAGAACTAGGCAAGCGAGGCTACAACGAAGTACTCGTCGAGGCCGGAACAAAATTGAACGGTTCGTTATTAAGCGCCAACTTGGTCGACGAATTGCTCATTTACTTAGCGCCACATTTACTGGGCGAGAAGGCGCAAGGCATGTTCGGCTTACCGGAGATGACTGCTCTCTCCGAGCGCTGTGAACTGGAAATTAAGGATATACGCCAAATTGGTGACGATATTCGAATCATCGCGCGGCCAACGGATAATTCTTTGAGCATGTCAGTTGTTAAAGGTGGTTGCCAGCAATAGTGTTGTAACCTTAGTTTTCTATTAGCATCCGGAATCATATGTTCACTGGAATCATTGCCGGGCTAGGCCGCATCAGCGAAATTAAGCAGCAGGAAAAAGGCATACGCGCCACGATTAGCTGCGACGGCTTCGTGCTGGACGACGTCGCCATCGGCGACAGCATCGCTTGTAGTGGCGCCTGTTTAACCGTGGTCGCCAAGACTACGAACTCATTTTCCGTCGACATTTCGCAAGAGAGTTTGCGCTGCACCGCGGGCCTGGATCAACTCAACGCGAAAGTCAATCTGGAGAAGGCCTTGCGCCTAGCGGATCGCCTCGGCGGCCACTTGGTCAGTGGACATATCGATGGCGTCGGTGAGGTGGTTTCCTTCACTGCCATTGGCGAAAGTTGGGAATTGCGCATCCGTCTGCCGCAGGCGCTGGAAAAATTCGTCGCGCCAAAAGGCGCCATCACCATCGATGGCGTGAGTTTGACCGTGAACACGATTGAGCGACAAATTTTCAGCATCAACATCATTCCCCATACGCTGAACGCGACCTCATTCAAACGTTTAGCAGCGGGCGCGATGGTCAATGTCGAAGTGGATTTAATCGCCCGTTATCTGGCGCAACTCGCGAGGTTCAGCGGTTAAGCTGTTAAAATCGCGCCATGCAACTGAATACCACCAGCGAGATCATCGCCGACATTCGCGCCGGTCGCATGGTTATTCTCGTCGACGAGGAAGAGCGTGAAAACGAAGGCGATCTGGTCATCGCCGCGCAATGCGCGACAGCAGAATCGATCAACTTCATGGCCAAACATGGCCGCGGATTGATTTGTCTAACCTTGACCGAAGCGCGCTGTAAGCAGCTCAACTTGCCCTTGATGGTGTCGGAGAACCGGTCGCCGATGGGCACCAATTTCACCTTGTCGATCGAAGCGGCGAGCGGCGTGACCACCGGCATCTCGGCGGCGGATCGGGCGCGCACGATTCAAGCCGCCGTGGCGAAACAGGCCACGCCGGAAGATATTATTCAGCCCGGCCACATTTTTCCGCTGAAAGCGCAAAAAGGCGGCGTGCTGGTGCGCGCCGGCCACACTGAAGCGGGTTGCGATCTGGCGCAATTGGCGGGCCTGGAACCCGCGGCGGTGATCTGCGAAATCTTGAAGGACGACGGCGAAATGGCGCGGCTGCCGGACTTAATGGAGTTCGCCGCCCAGCATCAAATCAAAATCGGCACGATCGCAGATTTGATTCACTATCGCAGCCACAGCGAAACCGTTGTGACCAAGGTCGCTGATCAGCCGATCGCCACGCCATTCGGTGCATTCCGCTTGGTCGTTTTTGTCGACACGACGGCGAATCACACCCACCTGGCGTTGGTTTCCGGTGAGATTTCGCACGACGAGGAAACCCTGGTGCGGGTTCACGAGCCGTTGTCGGTATTCGATTTTCTCGACACCAATGCGAGCCAACATTCATTCACCGTCAGCGACGCATTACAAAAAATCGCCGCAGCGAAGCGCGGCGTGATGGTGTTACTGCACAAGCCCGAGTCCGGGGCTGATCTGTTGAATCGCATTAAGCCCGACCCACGCATGCGCAAACCATCGGAACGCTGGGACCCACGCAGTTATGGCATCGGCGCGCAGATCCTGCGCGAACTTAACGTTGGAAAAATGCGCCTGATGGCGCAACCGAAAAAGTTGCCCAGCATGGCGGGCTTTGGCTTGGAAATTACCGGATACGAAAGTCCTGACAAATTATGAAACGATTGGAAATTAGTTTAGATGGCTATGGGTTGCGAATCGGCATCGTGCAGGGTCGCTTCAATGCCAGCGTCGGCGCCGGGCTGCTCGAATCCTGCTGCGAAGCGTTGCGTGCGAACGGCGTGTATGACAACGATATCACCATCGCCAGCGTGCCGGGCGCGCTGGAAATTCCGCTCACCTTGCAGCGCCTGGCTCACACTGGTAAGTTCGATGCCCTGATCGCGCTCGGCGCGGTGATTCGCGGCGAGACCTATCATTTCGAGATTGTGTCGAATGAATCGGCGGCGGGAATTACGCAAGTACAACTCGACACCGGCGTGCCAATCGCCAACGGCATCCTCACCACCGACACCGACGAGCAGGCCAATGCGCGTATCGCCGAAAAGGGCGCCGATTGCGCCAAAGCGGCAATCGAAATGGCGAATCTGTTGAAACAAATTCAATGAAGTCCGCCCGCCGCCGCGCACGCGAGATGACCCTGCAGGCGCTTTATCAATGGCTGTTGTCGGGCCAAACCACGGCGTTTATCGAAAAACAATTCGTCGAAGGTAAAGATTACGCCATGGCGGATCAAAATTATTTTGCTTTACTGTTTCCAGGCACGGTGAAAGAATCGGCCTCGCTGCAGGCGGCGCTCACACCTTACCTCGATCGGAAATTCGCCGAACTGAGTCCCGTCGAATGCGCGATACTCTTGCTTGCGAGCTACGAACTCACCCATCAAATCGACATTCCTTACCGCGTTGTAATTAACGAGGCGGTGGAACTGGCGAAAAGTTTCGGCGGCGCCGACGGCCACAAATATGTCAACGGCGTACTCGATAAATTCGCTGCCAACGTGCGCAGCGTCGAGATTAACGCCCGCTAGTTTTTGTCATGCCCCTCGGGGAATTCGAACTCATCCGCCGCTTCTTCACGCGCAACACGCCGGGCGCAACGCTGGGCATCGGCGACGACGCCGCACTCCTATCCCTTAAGCCCGGTAACCTGCTAGCCGTATCAACCGATATGTTGGTATCGGGCCGACACTTTTTCGCCGCTGCCGATCCGTATTTCCTTGGCCGCAAAGCGCTTGCCGTGAGCCTGTCGGACATGGCGGCCATGGGCTCCAAGCCACGCTGGACCACATTATCACTAGCGCTAACGGATGCAGACGAAGCGTGGCTGGCGCCATTTTCAAACGGTTTTTTTTCCATCGCTGACGAATATGCTGTCGAACTAGTCGGTGGCGACACCACCCGCGGACCCTTGAACATCTGCGTTCAGATCATGGGCGAAGTTGAAGCCGGTCAAGCGCTGCGCCGCGATGGCGCGAAAATCGGCGACGATATCTGGGTATCCGGAGAACTCGGTGGCGCGGCGTTAGCGCTGCTGCATTTACAAGGCAAGCTTTCACTGTCTGCTTCTGAAAGTGCCGACTGCGCCCACCGCCTCCATGACCCTGCGCCCAGAGTGGCTCTGGGATTGGCTCTGCGAGGCATCGCCGGCAGTGCGATCGACATTTCCGACGGCTTGCTCGCCGACCTTGGACACATTTTGCGGCGCTCCAACGCCGGCGCGGAGATTCGCTTACGCGACATTCCTTGCGGCAACGGGCTGCGCGAATATTATGCCGAAACGCCGGGGCAGCGGGCATTGCTCGCCGGCGGCGACGATTACGAACTGTGTTTCACCGCACCGCCCACGCAGGCGGCGACCATCGCCCGCATCGCCGATCAGTTGCGACTTCCGCTCACCGCCATCGGCCAAATTGTCGCCGGGCGCGAATTGATCGTGCGTGACGACAACGCTGCTCCCCTCGATCTGAATTACACAGGTTTTGACCATTTCAACTGACGACCGAAACGCCATCAGTGCTGAATTTTTAGTTCGGCATCCCGCGCATTTTATTGCGCTCGGATTCGGCGCCGGCTTGGTTCCTATGGCGCCCGGCACAGCAGGAACCCTGCTGGCCTATCCGATTTTCTTTTGGCTGTTTGGCGCGCTTGCGCTGTGGGCGCAACTCACCGTTGTCGCGATGTTTTTTGCGCTGGGCGTGTGGGCGTGCGCGGTCACGGGCCGCCATCTGGGCGTGGTCGATCACGGCGCAATCGTTTGGGATGAAGTCGCGGCGATGCTCCTAGTGCTGGTGTTCACGCCCTTCGGCTGGGCTTGGAATGGCGCCGCGTTCGCGCTATTTCGAGTCATGGATATTTGGAAACCGTTTCCGATTCGCCTCGCCGATCGCAAGATCAAAAATGGCTTCGGCGTGATGTTTGACGATTTGCTCGCGGCGATTTACGCCATCGCGATTCTATTGATAATGAAAAGGTGGATGCATGGTTGATGCGCAATTGGAACAGCTTGCAGCGGATGTCGGCCGAGCATTAAAGCGTGCCGGACTATGCCTAGTCAGCGCCGAATCCTGCACCGGCGGTTGGGTCGCCGAAGCGGTCACCGCCATCGCCGGCAGTTCCGATTGGTTCGAGCGCGGATTTGTGACCTATAGCAATGCAGCAAAGCGCGAAGTCCTTGGGGTCAGCGCGGCGACGCTCAATCAATACGGCGCCGTCAGTGAAGAAACCGCCCGGGAAATGGCGCTCGGCTCGTTAAAGCATAGCCGCGCACAAATTTCCGTCGCCGTCACCGGTGTCGCCGGGCCAGGTGGCGGCAGCGCCGATAAGCCGGTTGGGACGGTTTGTTTTGCGTGGGCAAAAAATGACGCCGCATTACGCAGCGAACGACATTGGCTAGAAGGCGATCGCACCGAGGTGCGCCGCCAATCGGTCGTGATCGCGTTGCGCGGAATATTGAGTTTGTCTACTCAAGAGGCCACGGCCGTCGCCTAATTTAGCTAAATCAAATACCTCGATTCGCCGCGACGCCCGTCGCGCCTTGCTTCCAGCACGGCAGGGCCTGCGAGGCGCGCTGGTATTTGCTTTCAGGCTAACTATCCGGCGCGGCGCTTATCGGTTGCGCGGCCTGCGCCTGAAGAGGCCCCGCGAACATGAAAAACAATTCCGGCCGCGAAATGGCATATCCTTGGCCATAGTCGACACCGATTTCGCGCAGCAATTCCAGTTGCGCGCTGTTCTCGACAAATTCCGCGATGGTCTGCATGCCCATCAGATGCGCGACTTTGTTGATCGCCTCGACCATGGCGCGATCGATCGGATCGTTCAAAATATCACTAATGAAAGCGCCGTCGATCTTGAGAAAGTTGACCGGCAGATGCTTGAGGTACGCGAACGACGACATGCCGCTGCCGAAATCGTCCAAGGAAAATCGGCATCCGAGGCGCTTAAATTCATTGATAAATATCTGTGCCCGCGCGAAGTTGGTAATGGCGACCGTTTCGGTGATCTCGAAGCAAATCGAGTCGTGGGGAATGCGCAAACTGGCGAATTGCTCACTTACGAAGTCGAAGAATGTCTCGTCATTTAGCGATGCGCCGGAGAGATTGATCGCCCAGCACAATTTCTTGCCGGATGCCCTGGCCGGCGATAGTTTTGCGCAGTGCGCAAGGACGTTGGTGACGATAAGACGGTCAAGGGCAGGCATCAAGTTATAGCGTTCGGCGGCGGGAATGAAGGCCATCGGTTGAATCAAACGGCCGTCGTCGTCCAGCATCCGCACCAGCAACTCGCGATGGTATTCGCCCCTCGCCTGTGGCGAAATAGGCGCGACGTCCTGCGCATACATGCAAAACCGCTTCTCGTCGATAGCGCGGCGGATGCGGCCGATCCAATCGAGTTCCTCGTGCCGCTCAATCACTTCGCTATCACCGAGTTGATGCACGTGAATGCGGTTGCGGCCCTTTTTCTTGGCGACATAACACGCATCGTCAGCGGCTCGCATCACTTCGATCAAACTCCATTTCGCGTCGCGGAAGTTGACCATACCCACGCTAATGCCGACCTTAAATACTCGTTCATTCCACGCGAAAATCATGCCCTGCACTGTCTCTAATAATTTGTTGGCGATCCGTTCTGCTGCCTCGCGTGGACAATTTTCCAAAAGCAACGCGAAATCATCACCGCCCAGTCGCGCGACGCTATCACGCTGCCGGATTACGCCACGCAGCACGGCGGTGATCTGGCGTAACAACTCATCGCCGGCGGCATGGCCGCAAGTATCGTTGACGGCCTTGAAGTGATCCAAATCGAGATAGAGCACGGTATACCAGGTCGGGTCAAGCGCCACGTGGACGAGAGCGCTTTCCAAACGCCGCTCGAACTCGCGGCGGGTGATCAATCCGGTCAAGGAATCGTGGCGCGCGAGCCGCAATTCTTCGCGCGCTTCATCCAAGCTCGCGGAGGCAAGACCGATTTCGTTCTGCAAGTGATTAAAACTTGCGGCCATCTCTCCCAGCTCATCGCGCGACGCCACTTTGACGGGTACGATGTTGACCTGCGCGTGGGCCTGATCCAGATCGCCACGCCCGAGCGCCCGAAGCGCGTCGGAAAAATTGACCATCGTCGTCTGCGCCAATTGGCGCGCGGCATCGCGGACCTCGATCGCGGCGTGGGCAATCATGCCCGGTAACACCAGTCCGACGCCAATCGTTAGTATCGCAACGGCTACAAAAATATCCTCCAGCACACTGATCAGTGGACCGGACTGCTGCGGAATGCTGGACACAGCCAATAGATATCCCACCGCATCGAGGGCAAGCACGACGAGCATGGCGCCGGTCAATTTGATATGCAAGGTGGGCCGGATGCCAGGCAAGCCTTGCGCGCGGCGATCGCTGTACACCCGCCATGCGTATAGCGCAGCGCCGGAGTAGGCGAACAACACGCCGATTAAAACGGTCTGCATTCCGAACTGCTGAAAACCCAAAACGGCGGAAATTCCCCATACGGCGGCGGCCACCAGGCCGGCGACGATCATGCCGCGCGGCGCTCGATAGGGCCGCAACCTATTCGGCTGATCCTTGCGCAGCAGCCAAACGGCGACATTTGGCAGACAAATACTAATCAGGTAAGTGAAGTTCGCCGCCGCGACGAGCCAAATTGGATCGCCGAGTAGCAAGAAGAAAATCGCCATGCCGGCGGTCACGGTCGTCGCGACCCAGGGCACGTCCAGTCGCGAGCGGCGCTCGAGTATGCGCGGCAGCAAACCGTCTTCCGCCAACTGCGATAGGGTGCGCGACGCACCGGCGAGCGGCTGCAACGCGCCGTGAAACATGTTGAACATCATGAACCAAATAGCCGCCGCTTTGGCAAAGCTGCCGAACACCGGCGCGAATGTCGGGCCGAGCACCAGCATCAGATCCTTGCTAAGTTGCTCCGACCCCAGTGCGCCCAACCATACAACGGGAAGCACGATGAAATAGACCGACGCCATGAGGCCGCTGGCAAACATAGCGCGCGGCACATTTTTATTGGGATTAATGGTTTCGCCGACGTGGCACGCAGCCGCCTCGAAAGCGGGGGCGGCGAAACCGATCAGATATAACCCGGCCATGAGGCTGGTCAATTCGCCGAACCACCCGGCGAACGGAACGGTTAAATGAAACGTGCTGGCGCGCTGCCAATCCACTTGCCCCGTAATGACGGGCGCGAGCGCTGAAATGAATGCAAGTGCGGCCGATGCCGTGGCGATGGGAATCGCGAGGCGCCCCGCCCAGTGAACACCACACAAATTCACCGCCGTGAACAACAACACAATGCCGCAGGCCATGGCCGTCACCGGTATGCCGGGGAGATACCATTCGTGGATGGCGGATGCGGAGAAAATGGCCGTCAGCCCGCAGGTCGGAATCCACCCCCACCAGTAACACACACCGGTGAGATTCGCCAGGACGGGATTGTACGGACGAAACGCTTCGGCACAACTAGCGGCGATTCCGCCGACCCGATTCGGATACAGCAAAACCAGTTCGGTCCATGCCGGCGCGGCGGCCCAGCTCAGCAACAAGCCAACAATTAAAAGCGGCGCCGCGGCGCTGCCCTGGCCGCTGATCGCGCCCTGACCGACGAACAATGCAGTCAGAAGAAACAAACTCTGATTGCTGCCGCCCATGGCGAGGGCGGTGGTTGACAGCCACCCTAACCTGCGCGGGTGAATCGCCGGATTGCTGGGGTTTTGCCCGTTTGGATTTTTTTTAACTTTTCATCTCCAAGTGATCGGCCGCAAGTTAGTGATTCGTACGATCGACTTCCTCCGGGAAATGAGTCACGTAACCAACTGTTACTACCGCGTTGGATGATAAATCAGCATCGCCTGGGAATCAAGTTGCGCAACCCCGACCGCGCCATGCTCTCAACGGCCAGTCTTTTGCTGCGTCCGTCCAAGCCGAAGCGGCATTTTTGCCGGAGAAAGATCGACAGTTGCCGCAAAAACGTCATATTGCCGAAACGATTATGTCATCAACCGATGCCATGCTGTACATTTTGTTGTCAAAATGGTGCGTTTCTGAATGGGCAAAATTCTGTGCGCGATTGCCCGCACCAGTACATTGCGCGTGGATCGGGCGCGCTCAAACCTCCGCACTTCAGTGCGGACCCGCTCATTGCTGGGCTCTACTCCGAAGCGCGCGAGTGTCGCCTGGCGGTTCGCGGCGCGATCGCGCAATCGCTCACGTAGCGATCCGGCAGGGTAACGGTCTCCAATCTGCTTTTTCAAACGGAGAGTTTATGATCGAACTCGTGGTCGGTGTGATGACGCTCACATTCGCGTGGTTACTCCCCTGGGCATTAGAGGATCAGCGCAAGTAAAAAAGGGCTCCGCAGAGCCCTTGGAAATTGAATCGACCGAAACACTAATCAGCGACGGATATCGAAACCGCTAATGACTAACACATCGTCGGTGCCGTAGTCGTCGACGTTCGGCATGTTGGTGTCATCCGAGTGTTGGATCGACACGTAGGCGGTCTTGCCATCGGCTGAGAAAACAAAGCCAGTGGGTTCCGCCGATGAATCTTTCACCGACAGGATTTTCACGCAACCATCGGTCTTGATATCGCGGTCGGCGCCGTCACGCAGGCAGGCAAAGATGTCGCCATTCGGGTGATCTTCAATCACGTACAGATTGCCGGTGCCCGGTTGGAAGGCCAAGTTGTCAAATGAGTTAAAGTCCAAATCGCCTTCGACGAACCGGTTTACCACCACCGTGCGCTTAGTCGCGTCGGCGGATTGGGGTGCGCTGTCCACCGCGCAGACCACCTCGGCATAGTTTTGCGCATCTTCGTTGCCGGTGTTGGTCCAACAAAAACGCACGGCAGCGGGATGGGTCGGGTCTTTAAACATTGGGTCGCCGTGCAAATCTTCCGGACGATAGTAGCCGGTCGCGCCTTTGCTTGCCGCATCGGCACGTGCCGTTGCCGCGTTCACACCGACCCAGCTTGCATTGCCGATCTCACAACCCTGGCCGTATTGTTGCGTGTTACCGACACACGACACCTGCATGGCGTAAACAAAACCCGACACGAATGGCGACTGGTTGAGGTTGGTAATGGCGGTGTTGCCGCTGAATGGCAGCGACGGCACAAACTTGAAAATCGCGCCGCCGTCGGCGTCCGCCACACCCGTGCCGGGTCGCAATTCGTCGCCGGCATACACGACGCCACTGGGCAGAACCTCGATGCCCTCCCAAGCCATGCGCGGTAGCGCCGTGCGCTTGGCGATATTGACAGGGTCAGTGACCGCACCGGTATCGCGGCTGAGGATATTTTGATTGGTCACCGTGAGCGGATTCAAGATTTCGTAGGCGCCGCCGCTGCTGGTTTCTTCCGTCGCGAGAATCGTACCCCAGGCCGTGGCGCGGATGCCATCACAAGCAGTCATACCGCGCAGAATGGTTTCAACCGCACCGGTCGTCAAGCTGATCCGCTGCACCGAGGGATTGAGTTTTCCCGCAGCGTCGATGGTTTGGCGACCGCCTTCCACGCAAGTGATCAGATGGGTCGAGTTCTGCGCCGGGAAAAACGCGATCATATCCGTCGCATTCGCCGCATTGCGCGTCAGATAATCGACCTTCAATCCCTTTGCAACCAAGGCTTGGTCGGACGCCGTTTGCGTCGCGGTTCGATACGGCCCGCTGGTCTGGGCTGCAGAAAGTCCCAGCGGCCGTTCAATACCAAACAGTTTATCCGATTTTCCATGCAGAGCCATTTCAACAGTCTTGCCGAAATCGCTGCGCTGCTTATCGTCGGCAGCAACGTTGAAGGCCACGCCGCAACCGGCGACCGCAATGAGCAAGACGAGCGGGAATGATAATTTTTTACCCATGAAATATCCTTTAGTAAGATAGCGTTGAGTGGCGGATGAAATAACGTCGGTCAGCGTTGACCGAGTCGATAACTACGTTACGCGCCCTACATGACAATTCGATGAACGTGTGCGCGCGATGATTGAGTTCGGCACATCGGAATGCGGGCAGTGGCAAGCGCCACTGCCCGCAAGGCGAATTACTTCAGACCCATGCAATTCGCGTAGTAAGTAACGGTTGCGGGCCAGTCGGAGAATATCCCGAGGATTCCCACTTTTTGCGCGAGGACGTCGAGCGCCTTGTACATATCGCTATCCTTTTTGACTGCCTGCCCAGCGGCGTCAAACAGATAATAAAAACCACCGCGCGCTGCGCCTTTGCGCAAATCCGAACGTTCAAAAGACCAGGTGATGATGTCCAACCCAGCCGCCTTGATATCGAGCGCGTATTGCGACGGCACGATTTCGCTCGCTGCATTTACCGCAAGTAACGCCGGAATGGGCGGCGCGAAAATTCTCACGCCTTGTTGCCTTAACTGCTTCAATTGGTCGAGCGTCAACCTTGGCGTGGGCGGATTGGTCGTGGGATCAACGTCATCCAGATACACCGCCTGCGTCCCGAAGCGTGGATCATTATTGATCCAGTGCAGGACATCGTCCAAATTGAACGATTGCGCCCAAACGTCCTTCGGTTGGACGCCGGCACGCTTGAACTCATCGATCATTTTTTGCGCGTAGTTCTCCTGACTGCCGAAAATCGCATTGATGCGAATCGGATCACCGCCTTTCAACTCGGGCGTATGCTTAACGCCGAGTTGTTTGTTGAGCTCGATGCTCTGGCGCAATGTCAGTAGGGTTCCACGGCCGGTATACAAGTCGGTGCGCCAGGTTGCAGTGCCGCCGAGATAGCCCGCCGCTGTCGTGGCCGCCGGATTGCTGGCATCCATCTTTCCGGTCAGCGATTTGAACTCGTCGAGCGTCACATCGCTGGTGCAACATTTCGGGCTGGAGGTCGGCCCCGTCCATGGCACACTGCATTTATTGTTGAGTTCAGTCGCGACGATGTTCGTGGTGGTATGCAAATCACACTCGGAATGACGGCAAACCAGTTGCGCATCCTTGGTGAAGGTCACATCGCATTCGACAATGCCCGCACCCATGCGCGCGCCCGCCGCATAAGATTCTTTGGTGTGTTCCGGAAACTGCAGCGGCGCACCGCGGTGTGCAATGGAAAAATCAGTACGATAGAAAGGCCCATTTTCACAGCGCAGCAATCGCTCCTTGAGGCGTCCGTCGTCCATGCCTTCGACTAAATAAAATGGCCGCGGACCTAACTGCACAGCGCCATCGTGCTTGCGTTGACCGTAGTTATCGTAGTGACCCTGGCCGTGATAAAACTCATCAAACTTACCGCCCAGGTAGCGGTTATCCGGGTCGGCATTGGCCGCCGACATCGTCATACTAATCGCGCTGAACGCGGTTGCCGCGAAGATAGTGCTCAATCTGCCACGCATGAAATTTCCTTTCGC
>JANMJR010000146.1:0-3905 GCA_031371465.1 Pseudomonadota bacterium | reverse complement strand
CGATTATTCGTCAACTGCGCGAAGATGTTGCCAAGGTCAGCGATAAATTGGGTGACGAAGGCACAGCGGACTTTCTTACCGGCAATATGGAAGCCCACGAAAAAATGGCGTGGATGTTGCGAGCGTTTTTAGGCTAGTGTTCCGATAGGGTCATTGCGCGCGAAGCGAAGCAATCTCGATTTTCAACGTTAAATACGAGATTGCCTCGCGCGCAATGACCATGCGGAGATTTACGCGATTTGTTGCGATACGCGAGGGGATTTGGCGCCGACACTCATCGCGGCAACCAACGCAGCAACAAAGAACACCGCCATCATCGTGAATAGCCAGAGCGGATGTTGCGCATCCATCGCCGCACCGTAAATCGGCGGCGCAATGGCAAGGCCGGCATCAAGCCCGGAATAAACGACGCCGTAGACGCGCCCAGTTGCATTTTTCGGCGCCGCCGCGCGCACCAACAAATCCCGTGAAGGACCGGCGATACCTGAGCCGAAGCCCATCATCGCGAAAAACACGATCAGCAACCCGGTTGGGATCATGCCGGTCGCGATAATGGCGGCGATCAGCGCGGCTGTGCCGAGCGCGCCAGCCACAACGCGGTCATGTTGCGCCGCTTTCGCGGCTAAAAAACCGCCGGCCAAAGTGCCGGCCGCATTGGCCAACATATAGGCTGTTACGCACGCCGTGCCGATGCCCAACGCGACGCCGTAGGATGCGTTCAGCGCCGCTGGCGTGAAGCTCTGAATCACGCCCAGCGCCATGGCGGTGAACGCGAAAAACGCAAAACAAATCCACACCGCAGGCAGCTTCATGAAATCGATACCGCTCGCCGTGCCTTGATTTTTGTTCGCTTTGACGATCGCGGCTTCGATCTCGCGCGTATCCAAGCGCTCGCGAAACACCACGAGCAACGCCAATACGCTAAACGCCAACGCCGCGCCAAATAATAACGCGATGTGCCACGAATAAAGCGCCGCGAGTCCCGCGAGTATCGGCGGCGCAACCGCCCAGCCGATAGAACCGGCGACCCCATGCCAACTAAACGCGTGAGCTAGACGCCGTTGGCTGACGCGGCGATTCAGAATGGTGAAATCCGACGGGTGAAAAATACTGTTGCCAAGACCCGCGACGCCGGCGAAAAACATCAACATGAGGTAACTCGAACTCATCGCCAAACCCAACGCCGAAAAGCCAAGCAGCGCCATGCCGCCGAACAATACTTGAAGCGCGCCGTAACGATCGACGAGGAAGCCGGCAAGGAACTGGCCGACCCCGGAAACGATGAAGAACACCGTCATTAAAAAACCGAGTTCCGCGTAGCTCAAGCCAAACGCCTCCTTGATCCACGGAAAAAGCGGCGCAAGAATCAGGTGAAAAAAGTGCGACGTGCCATGGGCGACTCCGACCAGGCCGATGACCTGGGCGTCGCGGCGAAACGGCGTTGCATTTAGCGGAAGAACAGCGCTCATCGTGGTGACGTTACCGGAACTAAAGCGTTACGATACGCGACGGCTCGTTTTTCGTCAAACAGAACGGACTGCGGACATTCGTCGGCTGAAGAGCCTTTTGTATAGCCATTCTTCAGCCATATGGTGCTGCTAGGCAATATTCACGCGCCTTTACCGACACGCGTAAGGTAACTAAAAGTCATGTAGACTAAGCCAACATATCATTCTTGGGTAAGCAGGATGGCTAACATTTCGACTTATTTCCGCCGCGAGTTCACTGCCTGTTTAGTCGCGCTTTCCTGTTCAACGCCCGTGCTCAGCGTTGAAGTGGGCCAGCCCGCGCCGGATTTCGAGCGCGTCGACGGCAAAGATCAAAGCATCAAACTGTCGAGTTATCTGGGTAAAGTCGTGTATTTGGATTTTTGGGCGTCATGGTGTGTACCGTGCCGCGAAACGTTTCCATGGATGAACCAGTTGCAAGCGAAGTTCGGCAAGGACGGCTTTGAAGTAGTGGCGGTGAATATTGATACTAAAAAAGTCGATGCGGACAAGTTTCTCGCGCAATTTCCCGCTGGCTTTACGGTGCTGTTCGATCCGAAGCGCGCCGTTGCAAAAACCTACGAATTAAAAGGGTTGCCGACGACTTTTCTGATCGATCGGGCCGGTAACCTTGTTAGTACCCACCTTGGTTTTCAGAAAGAACGCGCGGGCGAATTAGAAGCGCATATCGCGAAAGCGATTACCGATTCGTCGCAAAATAGATAAAAAATGTAGGGTGCATTCATGCACCAAACAAAAATCGGCATTTACCGGTGCGTAAACGCACCCTACACGTGCTCATCACTTCCTCCCTCGCGTATAATGGCGCTTTGCAGAAAGAAAACGCTATGCGCCTGGTTCAGAAAGCGTTGACGTTTGACGACGTTCTTCTCCTCCCCGCCCATTCCACTGTTCTGCCGCGCGACGTGAACCTCGAAACGCGGCTCACCCAGACGATCTCATTAAATCTGCCGTTGATCTCGGCCGCCATGGACACGGTTACGGAAGCAGGTCTCGCCATCGCCTTGGCTCAGGAAGGCGGAATCGGTATTGTTCACAAGAATATGACGCCGCAATTGCAAGCGGCGGAAGTCTCGAAAGTGAAGCGCTTCGAGAGCGGTGTGGTGAAAGATCCCTACACCATTTCCCCAGACATGACGGTGCGTGAAGTGTTGGCTCTGACCAAACGCTACAAAATTTCCGGTTTGCCGGTGGTGAGTGGTAAAGCGGTGGTCGGCATTGTCACCAACCGCGATCTGCGTTTCGAAACTAATCTCGATCAACCGGCGAAAAATATCATGACGCCACGCGAACGATTGGTGACGGTACGCGAGGGCGCATCGCGCGATGAGGCGATGACTTTGTTGCATCGCCATCGCCTGGAACGGGTGCTGGTCATCAACGACGATTTCGAATTGCGCGGCCTGATCACCGTTAAAGATATCCAAAAGTCGAGCGAGCACCCGTTTGCGTGTAAAGATAATCAGGGCCGCCTGAGAGTCGGCGCGGCGGTCGGCGTGGGTGAAGGCACCGAAGAGCGGGTCGAGGCGTTGATCGAAGCGGGGGTGGACGTCATCATCGTCGACACGGCCCATGGCCACGCGCAAGGCGTGCTCGATCGCGTGCAATGGATCAAGCGCAAGTTTCCGGCGATGCAAGTGGTCGGCGGAAACGTGGGCACCGCGTCCGGCGCGAAGGCGCTGGTGGATCACGGCGCCGACGGTGTGAAGGTCGGCATTGGTCCCGGTTCGATTTGCACGACACGAATCGTCGCGGGCGTCGGTGTGCCGCAGATTACCGCGATTCAAAATGTGGCCGATGCGCTCGCGAAAACAAATATTCCCTGCATCGGCGACGGCGGCATTCGCTACTCGGGTGATGTCGCCAAAGCCATTGCCGCAGGCGCTTCCAGCGTCATGCTCGGCGGCATGTTCGCTGGGACCGAAGAAGCGCCAGGTGAAACGGAATTATTCCAAGGCCGCTCGTACAAATCCTATCGCGGCATGGGCAGCCTCGCCGCCATGCAGCAAGGCTCCAGCGATCGCTATTTCCAAGACGCGGAGAATAACGCCGACAAGCTGGTCCCGGAAGGCGTTGAAGGGCGAGTACCGTACAAAGGCTCTGTAATCGGCGTGATCACCCAATTGATGGGCGGCCTGCGTTCGAGCATGGGCTATCTGGGTTGTCCGACGATCGAAGATTTGCGCAGTAAAGCGGAATTCGTCGAGATCACTTCGGCCGGCATTCGCGAGTCCCACGTGCACGATGTGCAGATCACCAAGGAAGCGCCGAATTATCGGGTGGAGTGAAACGGCGTGAAAAGTGAAAAGTGAAAAGTGAAAAGTGAAAAGTGAAAAGTGAAAAGTGAAAAGTGAAAAGTGAAAAGTGAAAAGTGAAAAGTGAAAAACCTTTGATAGC
>JANMJR010000110.1:0-5554 GCA_031371465.1 Pseudomonadota bacterium | reverse complement strand
GAGGAGCCGCGCGAGTTCAAGCTCATCGTCAATGCCAGAGTAGCGCGGCAACTGGGCATCGTCGTGCCGGAGGCCATACGTGTGCGCGCCGACGAGGTGATCGAATAGTTTGAATTGCCCAGCGCCAGCAGCAAAAACCATAGCGAAGCGAGACTGAGGTACTGGGGGCGAAACATGTAATCTCGTGTTGCTTATCTGATTGTTAATTTATTGGCACGGACGATACTCGCACACGGCGCGGCCTGCAACTTGGAAAAAATCGTCCAGATTGCCGCGCCACACGCCGCTCCCAACTTGCCTCGGGGCAATGACAGCGCGTAACGGTGACATCCATACGCATCCTCAGGCATCGCCGACAGAAGTATCCAAGCAACCCGAGTTTTGCCACAATGACAATACGTTTTTTAAGGAGGACCCCATGAACCCACGTTGGAAAAAACGCCCGGAAGGCTCGAACTGGGGCGACTTCGGCCCCGACGATCAACTCGGCCGCTTGAATTATTTGACGCCGGAAAAAGTCAAACAAGGCGTCGCCGAAGTAAAGGAAGGCCTGACTTTTTGCTTGAGCATTCCGCTCGACTACCCCGGCGAAGCCAAGCTCAATGTGCGGCGATTGCCACCGGTGTTGGCGCCGACCTTTCGTGATGGCAATCCCTACATCAACTATCCCACGGAGTTGATCGATCCGCAGAACACCACCATTATCAGCGACGATCAAGTCACCATGTGTCTGCAATATTCGACGCAATGGGATTCTCTCGCCCACATCGGCTCCCATTTCGATGCGGACGACGACGGCGTCGCGGAGAAAGTTTACTACAACGGCTTTCGCGCCAACCAACACATCCGTGGCCCGATCGACTACCAAGGAAAATATCAACACAATTGCGAACCGCCGTTCGGCGCGACCGCACTCGGCATCGAAAACATGGCGGAAAAATGCCTGCAAGGCCGCGGCGTCTTGGTCGATCTTCATGCGCATTTCGGCACGAAAAAACATGCCGTCGGCTATGACGATTTCATGCGCATCATCGAGCAAGATAAAGTAGTCGTGGAAAAAGGCGACATGCTGCTACTGCACACCGGCTGGACCGGACTCATCATGCAGATGAACAAACATCCGAATATGGAAGTTCTCGATAATTCCTGCGTGGGCCTGGATGGTCGCGACGACAAACTACTGCAATGGATTAGCGACAGCGGCATCTGCGCACTGATCGCCGACAACTACGCGGTCGAATTCTGGCCACCAAAACCGCGCGAAGGACGACGGCCGATGATCCCGTTGCATGAACATTGTTTGTTCAAGCTCGGCATACCGCTTGGAGAAATTTGGTGGCTGCAAGATTTGGCTGGCTGGTTGCGCAAGAATCAGCGCAGTCGGTTCTTGCTGACGGCGCCGCCGTTGCGATTGCCAGGGGCGATTGGCTCGCCGGCTACGCCGGTTGCGACGGTGTAGGGTGCGTTCATGCACCGCGCATCGATGGTGCATGAATGCACCCTACCTATCGACCTGTCATTCCCGCGTGCCCAAAGGGCACGCGGGAATGACAATGGTGGTGCTATGCGCTATCGCCTCCTATACGAACTAAGGTACCCATTTGAATTTTTGCCACACCGGTAGTAACATATGACTACCTAACGACGCAAAGGAAAACTTATGGCCCAAATCGCAACCAGCCTCAAGCTCCCCGGCGACCTAAAAGAGCGCCTTGACCATCTCGCCAAAGAAAGCGGCGCCAGCGCCCATGCCTACATGCTCTCCGCGTTACAGGCCCACGCCGAACGAGCCGAACTCGCGCAACAGTTTTTGCAGGAAGCCATCGCCGCCGACGAAACCATGCAAAAATCCGGCAAAGGTTATGTGGCGCAGGACGTCCATGCCTATCTCACCAAGCGCACGCAAGGACAAAAAGCCACGCGGCCTCGAGCCAAAGCTTGGCGCAAATAATTTATTCCGATGCAGCGTTCGCCGACTTTGAGCGCCTCATCGAATTTTTGCTCGATGCATCACCTTCTTCAGTTAAAGAGATCGTCGCAAGTATTCAATCCGCGATTTTGATACTTGCGGATCATCCGCTGGTTGGCCGCAAGCGTGACGCCTTTCGGCGCGAGTTAATTATCTCCTACGGTCATTCGGGTTACGTCGCCATGTATCGCTATGAAGCGGCTCATGACGTAGTGCGAATTTTGAGGATTAAACATCAGCGTGAGGCGGGATTTGTTGAGTAGCGATGGGGAAAAAGCAAAGATTACTTGCAGGTTCAAAAGTGACGCCGCCACAACAATTTGGTCGGCCACAGTCTTCGTGCGCGGTGCGCACGCCTGCTACGAGTCTCCGTTGATCGCTTCCATCATGATTTCCTTGATCTCATCGACGGATATGAGGGTAGCGGCTTCGCCGATTCTTAGCTGGAGCGCCTCAAATTCTGGCGAACGAACGTTCGCAATAAAGTATTCAATAGAGCACTGCACCAACTTAGTCGCGATGGTTCCTGAATCTAAGATGTAACCACTTCGCGAACCACAAAGCAGACGCGTCGGCGTTATTGGTAGAATTACTGCAAGCAACGGATCGTCGGCTTGAGTAAATGGCCTAAATTCGGTTGCGCCATCCACATGAAAAACAACTATCGAATCTCCAAGCGGCAGTGGGCCGGTTACGTCGATCAATTGGTAGTGTAACTCACTATAGAGCTCTACTCGTTTTTGAGGATAGATGGATTGGCTCAAACTTCTGAGTTGACCTGCCCTAGCAATTTTCTTTATCGCATTGGGAAGTTTCTTCTGAACGTGATCCAACGACTCCGCAAGCACCTTCAAATCCTGCGAAAAGACGATGGGAAGTTGATCTTTCATACGCGCCAGCAGTTGTAGCCCTAGCTCCGAAGGTAGGCCGCTTTTTTGTAGCTCTTCAAAAACGATTTTTTGCAATACGTCTGGACGACTAGTTATCTCCCGATCCAGCAAGGAAGCCAGTTGATTTGGATCGGAAACAAATTGAATCAACTGGTTCATCATCATTCCACCGATATCCGTGAAGTTTTCACGTAGATTACGACTTCGAGTTTCAAGATGCGCGATAAGCTGGGCGATTTCTTTTCTATTTTCAAGACGTGGAGCCGCAGAATTTCGTAACGTATTCAGAAGAGCGCCAAATCGACCTTCAGCTTCAGTAATCACATCATCGATCTGTGAGGAACCTTCATGGGTATAAAAATCTTTTTCAACACCAACATTGATAATATTGGTGTTAAATGGGGAATGCGCCTTTCTGTAAACCCATGTCAACACTTTACCGTCACTGATATGGCTTGCGAATCCACGTTGAATGAACTGCGGAACGAAATGATGACGCTTACCTGACATGTTCGAGTTTAGATCACCTGTAGAGAACTTTTCGGACCGAAAGACAGGATCGCGTAAGGTCCATAGGGCAAAGATGCGAAGCACCTTCTGCGGCGTGTGATATCTGCAAAACCACAATAGCCGTTCGTCGCATTACGCTGCTAGTAGCAGCACTTGCATTTATGCCACGCTAATCCGACCTACATTTTTATTTTTCGCGATCAGTGTTATCTTTTGAAACGGATTTATCGCTTCGCGTCAAAATCGCTAACCTCGAATTTCATTTAGCAACGCCACCGCACGATCCATCCGCACATCTTTTTCCTGCGCCATGATCTTCGCAATTCGATCAATTTCATCACCTTTCGCGCCAGCCGCGAGAGCAATGTTGCGCGCGTGCAACGCCATATGGCCACGCTGAATTCCATCGGTTGCCAACGCGCGTAACGCGCCTAAATTTTGCGCTAAACCAACCGCGACGGCGATTTCCCCTAACTCTTGTGCCGACTTCACGTAGAGGATTTTCAACGCGAGTTGCGCGAGCGGATGGGTCTTCGTTGCACCGCCGACTAAGCCCACGGCTATCGGCATCTCAATAGTTCCGACCAGCGCGCCGTTTCGATCTTTTTCCCAGCGCGTGAGCGACGTGTAGCGCCCGTTACGGCTCGCGTAAACATGGGCGCCCGCCTCTACCGCACGCCAGTCGTTGCCGGTGGCAACAATGATCGGATCGATGCCGTTCATGATGCCTTTGTTGTGGGTGGCGGCGCGATAGGGGTCGATCGCGGCGAGGGTGTAAGCATCAATCACACCTTCGATGATCTCGGCGCCCGCGCGTTCCGGTGTAGTGAGCGCGTCGGGAGTTAGTCTTAGGCGCGCGCGAGATAACCTTAAATCTGCGAGGTTCGACAAGATGCGCAGCAGCACCGAACCGCCGGTGATTTTTTCCACTAGCGGCGCGACGGACTCGGCCATGGTGTTGACGGTGTTCGCACCCATCGCATCGCGCACATCGACGATGAGATGCATGACGATCATCGGGCCGCGCGGCGTGTTGTCGAAGACATGCACTTCGATATCTTTGCAGCCGCCGCCGAGATCGATCAACACTTTGTCACGCGTGTTTGCGACCGCGATGATCGCGTCCCGTTGCATGAGCAAAGCTTGGCGCGCACTGTGCGGATCGGCAATGCCGATGACCTGGACTTGCGCGCGCATCAACGGCGCGGAGCTTGATGTTTCGAAGCCGCCACATTCGCGCGCCAACTTCGCCATGAACGATGCGGCGGCAACGACGGACGGCTCTTCCACCACCACCGGCACCAATACGTCACGGCCATTAATCAGGAAATTGCCCGCGATTGCGAAAGGGAGTTCGAAGGTGCCGATGACGTTTTCGATCATGCCGTCGGCGCGTTCGAGGCTGAGTGCGCCGGGTTGCATCAGCAACGCAGCTTCCTTAGCACTGAGTGACGCGGCTTGGACGATATGCGCTAGTCGCTGCGCTGGGGTTAGCGTGCGGAAGTTGGGTAGGCGGGAATCGGTGGTCATGATGCTTCCTTGTTCATATGTGTTGCGTCATTGCGAGAAGCGCAGCGACGAAGCAATCTCGATTTTGGCGGCGGCGAAATACTAGCCCGCATATTTCACCGTAGCATTTAAAAAGAGGTCGGCGTTCCGTCTGTAAACCGCGTTGATAAAGGTGTCAAAGCCAATTATCACGCGAGGAACGCCGATGCCAAATTGTACCGAGGCTTTTAATTCAACGCCACTTGAAATGGGCCGGTTGGGCCGACGCGTCATCGAAGGTCGTTTTGATGGCGGCAACATGACCAGTGATGCCGGCGTCATGTTGCTGGCTGCCTTGGACGGGGTGGCCTAGGGCCATCGGCGTCTGGGTTTGATCGATGCGGCTGCCGATTGCATTGCCGATCCGCGCGATCCAGATGCTATCACCCATAGCGTGCGCGAGTGGCTGGCCTAGGGCCACATGCTCCGGCAGCGCGTGTATGGGCTGGTACAAGGCTGGGAAGACCTGAACGATCACGCCCAACTGCGTGCCGATGTGGCTTATCAGACCGCGGTGGGTCGCGACGACGAGCTGGCCAGTGCGCCGACCCTGTGCCGATTGGAGAAGCTCGGCACACGTGCTGCTGCGATTAAGCTTCATGAGGTACTGGCAAATCAATTCATCGCCAGCTTCAAG
>JANMJR010000107.1:0-1812 GCA_031371465.1 Pseudomonadota bacterium | reverse complement strand
GAACTATGAACTGGGCCGTCTTCCCATCGATCCAGCCAAGCTCGAGCATTCTAGTCATAAAAGGTCGGCTGTACGGCAACATCTCTTCGGCATTCGCGCCAGCCCATATCGCACCAATTTTTTTGATGGGGCTTGATTGGTCTTGCGCGAATGGGGTATCTGTAAATAGGGAAACCGTCGATGCAACGAGAAGAATCGCGCACTGAAGTGAGCTTCGAATGGCGAGCCGCGTCCGAAACCAAGCATCTCGGGCAACCCCGACAACACTTGCTCTACAAGCATATGCCGCCACGAGCCAGTATTGAAGCGGGTTTTCAGATGATTGATCGAACAGTCTGACCCACCCCACATTATTTTTGTTGAGCAGGCGTTTCATCGAATCACCTTCGTTGCGCGTACCATAATTGACTCCGGAATTTTGATGCCGAGCGCCTTCGCGGTTTTTAGATTCACAACAAAATCAAATTTCGTCGGCTGCTCGATAGGTAACTCACTGGGCCTGGCACCGCGAAGAATCTTATCCAGATAAACCGCCGCACCGCGCGTGTAGGCATCCATCGCATTGGGTCCAAACGTCAGCAAGAAGCCAGCCGTCGCAAACTCCGACACCTCAGAGATAGCAGGTAGCTGAATGCTCATGGAAAGACGTGCGATTTCCTCTCGGGATGTCCACGTTAACGCGTTGGCGGAAACGATAAGAGTATCCGGTCGCGTGTTTTTCATTGCGGCGAAAGCCGTTTGTATGTCTCGTAAATCTCGCGCCGGGTAAGTGGTAAGTTGGACCTTGGCGGCGCGTGCTGCGTTGCGAATTCCTTTCTCTTCTATTAATGCGCCGCGGTCGCCGGCCTCAAACAAAAATGCAACTCGCTTAAGGCCGGGTATCAGGTCTTTGGCCAGTTCCAGTCGCTTGGCGACACTCTCGGGTGTCTGATACGAGATGCCCGTTATATTCTGGTTCGGCCTGGAAAGTTTGGTCGTAAACCCTTCTTCGATAGGGTCGTAGAAGTCCGCGCTGACGATGGGGATCGTGCCCGTCTGGCTGCGAGCAGCGGCGACGGAGTTGGCGACCAAGTAGAGGATATCGACCTTAAGGGCAATAAGTTCAGAGACAAGAGCCGGTACCCGCGCGAGATCACCTTCCTGGTAACGCACGATAAATTGCACATTCGTGCCCTCGATCCAGCCGCGCGCCCGCATCGCTTCAGCCAGTGCCTTTTGGTATGGCGCTATTGCGGCGGCATCCAGCCCCCACAGAACGCCAACCTTAGCGAGGGGTCGATTCTGCGCCTGCGCGTGTTGAACAAAACAAAGCCAGGCGGCAAGAATAAAGGCAACAACCGAGAAACACTTCTTCATGCTATCTCCTCATCCTATCCTTCTCGGCGCTGTGGGGCAGAAAGGCGCAGCGCCCAAGGTGGCCTGGGCCATTCTGCCGAATGTGACGTATCGCATGTTATTTGCTGTTTGTCGGATTACGCTACGCTCATGCAACCTACATTTTTGTTTGAGCATCACTGTGCGCCAGAAGCCGCGTCCCGCTTGTCTCGTGGCCCAACTGGCAGCACTTGCCGGGTGGCCTGGGGCCATATTTATGCCACGGGTGGCAGCACTTGTATTTATGCCATGCTTCATTCGGACTACGCTTGCGTTCATCGAATCACCTCATCCGCCCGAACCATAATTGATTCCGGCAGCTTGATGCCCAGCGCCTTGGCGGTCTTGGCGTTCACCACCAGCTTGATGTTTTCCATGAGTTCTACAGGCAAGTCCGCCGGCTTTGCGCCCTTCAATATCTGATCGACATAGCGTGCG
>JANMJR010000054.1:0-12743 GCA_031371465.1 Pseudomonadota bacterium | reverse complement strand
TATGAAGATTGTCCATGCGCGGCTTAGGTAATTTTAGGGAGGCATAGCAATAGCCCAGGACAAAGAACTGCGAATCAACGGGGAAATCACTGCTCCCGAAATTCGTTTGATCGGAAAAGACAGTGAGCAACTCGGTGTAGTGAGTCTGGCAGCAGCGCAGACGATGGCGGAACAAGCGGAAATGGATCTGGTGGAGATATCTCCAACGGCCCAACCGCCGGTTTGCCGCATTATGGATTTCGGCAAGCACAAATACCGAGAAAGTAAAAAAGCTCACGAAGCGAAACTAAAACAAAAGCAAATCCAGGTCAAAGAGGTTAAATTCCGGCCCGGGACCGATGAAGGTGACTATCAGATTAAGTTGCGCAATTTGATCAAGTTCCTGGCGGAAGGCGATAAAGCCAAGGTTTCGTTGCGCTTTAAAGGCCGCGAAATGGCCCACCAAGAGTTTGGCTTCAATCTATTGAAGCGAGTGGAAGGTGACTTAACGGCGCATGGCACTGTGGAGCAATTTCCCAAGATGGAAGGCCGTCAGTTAGTGATGGTTGTAGGACCGAAGAAAAAGTAACTGCTGTAGTTGTACAAGGCGTGTTCGGGTTGTAAAAGTATTCCAACGGAATCACCCGACGCGGATTTAAATCATAATCGGAGTTAGTAATGCCAAAGATGAAAACCAAGAGCGGCGCCGCCAAGCGCTTTAAGGTGCGCGGTTCCGGCAGCGTTAAGCGCTCACAAGCGTTCAAACGTCATATCCTGACGAAAAAGACGACCAAGAATAAACGCCAACTGCGCGGTACGACAGGTGTGCACGATTCGAATAAGGGCTCGATCCGAGCCATGATGCCCTACGCTTAAGGAGAACAGCGATGCCAAGAGTTAAGCGTGGTGTAACGGCTCATGCCCGTCACAAAAAAATCATTGACCAAGCCAAAGGCTACCGTGGTCGCCGCAAGAATGTATACCGGATCGCTAAACAAGCCGTTATGCGCGCCGGGCAGTATGCCTATCGTGATCGTCGTAATCGTAAACGCGATTTTCGTGGTCTGTGGATTGCGCGGATTAATGCCGCAGCCCGTGAAGCCGGTATGAAATACAGCACCTTTATGAATGGCTTGAAAAAGGCCGCTATCGAGATTGATCGCAAAGTCCTGTCGGATATCGCGGTATTTGATAAGGCGGCATTTCAAGAATTGGTCGAACGAGCCAAAGCCAGCCTAACAAGCTAATTTTTTTCCAGAACAGTTAGGAGGCCGATGGCCTCCTTTTTTTTGATTAATACCATGGCTCTACACGAAAATCTTGATGCGTTAGTTCGCGAGGCAACTACAAATTTCGCCAACGTAAGCGACGCGGCTGAACTTGAGCACGTTAAGGCGCGCTATCTAGGCAAGGCGGGTAGCTTGACCGCCTTGTTGAAACAACTCAGGAGTCTTCCCGCGGAAGAGCGGCGCGAAGCCGGCGCCCGGGTGAATTTGGCAAAGTCCGCGGTCGAGGCCGCATTGGAGCGGCAGCGCCAGACTATCGAGTCAAAGGCTTTAGAAGTCAGATTGGGGGCCGACGCACTGGACGTGACTTTGCCGGGCCGAGGTGCGGGGCAGGGCGGTTTGCATCCCATCACGCAGACCATAGAGCGTATCCAAGCCTTATTCGCTTCGGTCGGATTTACCGTTGCGGACGGACCGGAAATCGAGACGGACTTTCACAATTTCACCGCGTTGAATATTCCCGAAGATCACCCCGCCCGCGCGATGCACGATACGTTTTACATCGATCCAAAACATGTCCTGCGCACACACACATCACCGGTGCAGGTGCGTTACATGCAAACTCATCAACCGCCGCTGCGGATCATTGCGCCGGGTCGCGTTTATCGTATCGATTCGGATGCAACCCACTCGCCCATGTTTCACCAAATCGAGGGACTATGGGTTGATGAGAATGTCAGCTTTGCGGGGCTGAAAGGATTATTGGTGGATTTCGTGCGCCAGTTTTTTGAGCGCGATGATTTGCGCGCGCGCTTCCGCCCTTCGTTCTTTCCCTTTACGGAACCGTCCGCGGAAATGGACATCGGCTGCGTGATTTGTCTGGGGGAGGGATGTCGCGTATGCAGCCAAACCGGTTGGCTTGAGGTACTCGGGTGCGGCATTGTCCATCCGAAAGTACTGCAACATGTGAACATTGATAGCGAACGATTTCTCGGGTTCGCGTTTGGATTGGGCGTTGAAAGACTGGCAATGTTACGTCATAAAATCAGCGATTTAAGATTATTTTATGAGAATGATTTGAGATTTCTTCGGCAATTTATTTAAAACTATTGCATTTCCCAATAAACAAAAATAAAATATTGAAATTAATGAGATATAAGAAAATTCTCAATTGATTTGTTCGTGATATCCGAGAAATCACTTAATCCATGAAGTTTTCTGAAAATTGGCTATGGGCCTGGGTACATCCCCCCATTGATGATCAATCCTTTGCCGACACGCTCACCATGAGCGGGCTCGAGGTTGAAGCACGGGAGCGGCTAGCGCCACGCTTCATCGGCGTTGTCGTGGCGCATGTGGTGGAAATTACCCAACACCCAAACGCAGATCGCCTGAAGGTATGCAAGGTCGATGCCGGGGCTGATGCATTGCTTCACATCGTTTGTGGTGCGCCGAATGTAACCGTTGGCGCCTTGGTTCCTTGTGCCCTTGTCGGGGCCCAGGTCGGTGAGTTGCACATCAAGCAGACTGTATTACGTGGCGTCGATTCTCATGGCATGTTGTGTTCCGCCCGCGAGCTGGGGCTGAGCGCAGACGCATCGGGCCTATTGCTATTTCCTAAAGATGCGCCCATTGGCATGGACGTCGCTAAGTACCTTGACCTCAACGATACCTTAACGACGCTAAAACTGACCCCCAACCGCGGCGATTGTTTAAGCATAGGGGGTCTAGCGCGAGAAGTATGCGCGCTTACCGGTGGCTCTGCGAATGCTCCGCAGTGGACGGACGTTATACCTACGCTAGCCGGTTGCCGTGACGTGCGGATCCAAGACGCGAATGCCTGTGGCGCATACTGCGGCCGAGTGATCGAGCTCGCCAGCACCGATGCCACGACACCGATCTGGATGAAATCGCGCTTAGAGCGTTCGGGCCTACGGCCGATCAGCGTCGTTGTGGATGTTACCAATTACGTCATGCTCGAACTGGGTCAACCGCTTCATGCATTCGATAACGACAAGCTAAGTGGCGACATCAATATACGCTTCGCTAGGGAGGGTGAAACGCTCCGGCTACTGAATCAGCAAGAGATCAATCTGGCGACGGACATGGTGGTCATCGCCGATGGCGGCGGCCCGATCGCGTTAGGCGGAATCATGGGTGGCGACGCGAGTAGTGTCACGGATGCGACGAGCTCAATTTTCTTGGAAGCCGCCTTCTTTCCACCCGGGTCGATCGCCGGGCGTCCACGGCGGCTGGGACTCACCAGCGATGCGGCCTACCGGTTCGAGCGCGGCGTAGATTTTGGCAACACGCGGCGCGCGATTGAACGCGCCACGCAATTGATTATCGATATTTGTGGCGGCGAAGTCGGCGCGGTGACGCAAACGCTTACGTCGTTACCCGCGCGTGATCCTGTTTTGGTCAGGCCCTCGCGTGTCCAGCGGGTGTTGGGCGTTCACATCGACACGGATGTGGCGACGCGGATATGGGTCAGCCTACGCTGCGTTTGCCGTATAGTCGATGAAGGGGTTTTAGTAACGCCGCCCAGCCATCGATTTGACCTCGCCATCGAAGCAGATTTTATCGAAGAAGTGGCGCGCGTGTATGGGTACGACAACATCCCCGCCGCGCGGCAGGTCTCGTCCGCAGCGCTGTTGCCGCAACCCCAAGGCAAACGAAACGTTGCTAATATTGCGCGGCATCTGGTCAACCGTGATTACCAGGAAGTTTTGACTTACAGCTTCGTCAATGCCGACTGGGAACGCGATTTTTCGCCGCGCCAGAATCCCATCCCTGTTCAAAATCCGATTGCCGCGCAGATGGGCGTCATGCGCACAACGCTTATTGGTGGCCTAATCGATACACTACGCTTTAACCTTAACCGTAAACAAGAACGCGTGCGCCTATTCGAGATCGGTTCTTGCTTCTTGCCTAACGTCATTGCAGAAGATGGTGACATCGCTATCCAAAGCCAGCGCATCGCTGGTCTATCCTACGGCAATCGATATGAGGAGCAGTGGGGTGAGCACGCGCGCCGAGTTGATTATTTCGATGTCAAGGCGGATTTGGAAGCCGTATTCCATGATGCGAAAATGGAATTTAAAAAATCTGACACGCCGATTCTTCATCCCGGTCGTTCCGCGGCGTTGCATTTAGCCAATCAGTTCGTCGGCTATCTGGGCGAACTGCATCCCATGCTGTGTCAAAAATATGAGTTAACCAGCGCACCCGTCGTATTCGAGCTTGACCTGGAGCCGTTGTTACCTATCGCTGTTGCGCAGTATAGAGACATCTCAAAATTTCCGAGTGTCCGTCGCGATATTGCGGTTGTAGTCGATGAAAATATCCCGTCGAAAGTATTGATCGACTCCCTCTATTCTGCTGCACCGACATCGGTTCAACAGATCGAATTATTTGACCAATACCATGGTGAAAATTTGGCGAATGGGAAAAAAAGCCTTGCGTTTCGTATAGTTATGAGTGATACTGAAAAAACTTTAACAGAAGAAGAAATCGAAAAAATCGACCAGTCGTTGAAGCAAACCCTGGTTTCTCTTCATCAAGCACAACTAAGAAGTTAAGGAGTTTCCATGACTCTAACTAAGGCCGAGTTGTCCGACCTTCTGTTTGAAAAAGTGGGATTGAATAAACGCGAAGCTAAAGATCTCGTCGAAAGTTTCTTCGAAGAGATACGTATGGCCCTGGAACGTGGCGACAGCGTAAAACTGTCAGGCTTCGGCAATTTTCAATTGCGAAACAAGCCTCAGCGCCCGGGCCGTAATCCAAAAACTGGCGAAGAGATACCCATCTCGGCTAGGCGCGTCGTGACATTTCACGCCAGCCAGAAGCTTAAAGGTTTAGTGGAAAAGAACTATGGCGGAAATCCTACCTAAAGAAGCGTTACCCCCAATCCCCGCGAAACGCTATTTCACAATTGGGGAGGTGAGTGATTTGTGCGGCGTAAAGCCTCACGTGCTACGCTATTGGGAACAGGAATTTACCCAACTCAAACCGGTAAAGCGGCGCGGTAACCGTCGGTATTACCAACACCACGAAGTTTTGCTCATCCGTCGCATTCGCGAACTCTTGTACGAGGAAGGCTTCACCATCAACGGTGCTCGCCACAGACTGGACGAAATGTCGCCATCCGCAGCCCGCAAGGCAATTAAAGCCGATTCCGCCGCGGTGCGTAGCGAGATCCAACAGATAATTGACCTATTACGCCTATAGCGCGACCGAACTAACAACGGCTATAATACAAGCCTTCGGGGCGTAGCGCAGCCTGGTAGCGTACTTGCATGGGGTGCAAGTGGTCGGAGGTTCAAATCCTCTCGCCCCGACCAACAGGATCAAGGAATTGCGAGATTTTTCGATTCCTTATTTATCTTTAAGACCTAAATACTTTTGTGATCCTTTGGCGTCTAACGCCATTCAGTCTGGTTACGATGGCTTTAGCGAACAACGGGCGGCTGATGTCTAGCGTGGGTCAGCAAAATGTAAAGCCATTCTATTTTCTTCCGAACAAATTAAATCCCGACTTCTAATCCCTCGTGGCACGCGGTAGAACGACGCTTACGAAACGCTCCATGGCTATTAAGGTTTCCGAAAGACTCGCACGCACGAAATTGAATAATAGATGTCGCACACCGAGTTGGCGAAAGGCGCTGATGTCGCCCGCAACGTCGTCGTCGTTTCCGGTAAACAATTGGCGCTTGCCATCGTCTATCACGGCTGTTTGAGCATCTTTGTACCACGGCGCCCAATAGGTTATCGCAATACTTTGTGGATCGCGGTTGGCGCGCTGCGCATCGGCGCGCAAGCGTTCAACGCCATTGGTAAAGCGCTCTAGCGTGTTGAGCAAAAATTGCGGGTTCGATCCAATCGGATACCAGGCATCGCCTAACGCAATCACGCGCCGTAACGCGGCGGGACTTTCGCCGCCGACCCAGATTGGGGGATGGGGTTTTTGCAGCGGTTTCGGTAAAAAAGTGACGTCGTGAAATTTGGCGTATTGCCCGTCGTATTGTGGCAAATCCTGGGTCCACAGCGTCTTGAATATGCGCAAATACTCGTCGGTGACTTTTCCGCGCTCCGCAAACGGTGGCGCGCCGATGGCTTGAAACTCCTCGTCCATCCAGCCCGCCCCGATGCCGACATCAACGCGGCCGTTGGATAGCATGTCGACGGTGGCAAGCGCCTTGGCGGTGAATACCGGGGGGCGATGAGGCACGACCATCACCGATGTGAGTAGGCGAATGTGCTTCGTTGCCGCTGCAAGATAGGCGAGCACGGCGAGTTGCTCCAAACAATCGCCATCGGATGCGCCAGCCATCTTGCGCGCTGCGTTGTACGGGTAGGGCGAGGCAATGCTGTGCGGAATGATAATGTGATCGGGAATGGCTAAATGAGTAAAGCCAAGTTGCTCGCCGCGCTGGGCGAGCGCGAGCACGGCTTGCTGGGTGGCAAGTGCGCCGCGGGTGGGAATGCTGAAACCAAAGTCCATAGCCTAAAGTATACGCTTACGGCAACCTGTTAGAATTGCCCTGAACATCGAAGGTAAGATTTTTATCCGTGCCAAAACATACCCTCACACTGACCTCGCTGGATGGCATCGGCGAAATTGCGCCGGGGCAATCGATCGCTGAAACAATGATTGCTGCACTTCGCGCCAACGCGATCTCGCTTAACGACGAGATGGTGATCGTGATTTGCCAAAAGGTCGTCTCCAAGGCGGAGAATCGCTACGTCGAATTGGCCTCGGTTAGCCCGAGCCAACGCGCCAACGAACTTGCGGCCCTATGCGAAAAAGACCCGCGCTTGGTCGAGCTGGTGTTGCGCGAATCGAGCGCCGTATTGCGCTGTGTAAAAGATGTGCTCATCGTTCGGCATCGCCTGGGATTTATCGTCGCTAATGCGGGCATTGATCAATCCAATATTCCCGATGCGGCACAACGCGCGCTGCTGTTGCCGCACGATCCCGACGCCAGCGCCGCGGCGATTCGCGCTACGCTCGCACAACGATTCGGCGTTCACGTCGGCGTTATTATTAGCGATAGTTTTGGCCGGCCGTGGCGCTTGGGCGTGTGCGGCGCCGCAATCGGTTGTGCCGGCTTGAATCCGTTGATCGATTTGCGCGGCAAGCCCGATCGATTCGGTCGATCGCTGCGCGTAACGCAAGTAGCGGTGGCGGATGAAATTGCCGCGTCCGCAAGCTTGGTAATGGGCGAGGCGGACGAAGGTCGACCGATCGTTTTGGTCTCCGGCGTCGCGCGCGAATATTTTTCCGAAGTCGGGGCCGCAACGCAATTGCTGCGACCGGCTGAGCAGGATCTTTTTCTTTAGCAAGCGAGTAAACGCGATGCAACTGGCAATGATTGGTTTGGGACGCATGGGCAGCAATATTGTGCGGCGCCTAATGCGTGGTGGCCACGAATGCGTGGTGCATGATATCGATGTCAACGCCATCAAACAACTGACGAGCGAAGGTGCGACTGGCGCTGCAAGCCTTGATGAGATGGTCGCTAAACTGCGTACCCCGCGCGCCGTCTGGCTGATGCTGCCGCACGGCAACATCACGGAGGAAACGATTACGACCCTTGCGACGAAACTTTCGCCCGGCGATGTCATCATCGACGGAGGAAATAGTTTCTATCAGGACGATGTGCGCCGTGCTGAGGAATTGGCTAGTCAAGGTATTCACCATCTTGACGTCGGAACCAGCGGCGGCGTGTGGGGATTAGAGCGCGGCTATTGCATGATGATCGGCGGCGACAAAAGCACGGCCGAGCGGCTTGATCCCATTTTCGCGACGCTCGCGCCGGGCGTCGGTGACCTTGAGCGCACGCCCGATCGCGACGGCCATGATAAGCACGCCGAGCAAGGCTATCTCTATTGCGGACCCGTAGGCGCAGGCCATTTCGTCAAAATGATTCACAACGGTATTGAATACGGCATGATGCAGGCGATGGCTGAAGGCTTCGATATCATGCGCAGCGTGTCGAAGGACAGCATTCCGGCTAATCGGCGCTATGAATTGAATCTCGCGGATATTGCGGAAGTGTGGCGGCGCGGCAGTGTGGTTTCTTCGTGGTTGCTTGATCTGACGGCATCGGCCTTAGCGAAAGATCCAAGTCTGGCCCGGTTCTCCGGCGTGGTGCAAGATTCCGGTGAGGGTCGTTGGACGGTGCAAGCGGCGATTGAAGAAGCCGTGCCTGCTGAAGTTTTAACCGCTGCGTTGTACGCGCGTTTTCGGTCGCGGCAAGAGCACACCTACGCCGAGAAAGTTCTATCGGCGATGCGCTTCATGTTCGGTGGCCACCGCGAGCCGCCCGCAAAATGATGCTGGTGATGGTTATTGGCTTACGCCTTGGGCGCTAGGGTCGTTGCCCTTTGCGGTGGCGTCGGCGGTGCGAAACTGGCCTATGGATTGTCGCGGGTGCTGCCGCCCGAGGAGCTTTGCATCATCGTCAATACCGGTGATGACTTTGAACATTTCGGGCTACATATCAGTCCCGACATCGATACCGTTACGTACACCCTCGCAGATATTGCGCATGTTGGTCAGGGATGGGGGCGGGGTGAAGAGCAATGGACGGTGATGCAAGAACTCGAGCGCCTTGGCGGCGCGAGTTGGTTTAAGCTTGGCGATCGCGATATCGCACTGCATCTGATACGCACCCAGATGCTGCGCGTCGGACAGTCGCTTTCGGAAGTGACCGCGCGACTGGCCGCAAAACTCAATGTGCGTCACGCCATTTTGCCGATGAGTGACGATGAAGTACGTACTGTCATTGAAACCGACAAAGGCGATCTGGCATTTCAGGATTATTTCGTAAGACGGCGCTGCGAACCGCGAGTACGTGGATTGCGCTATGTCGGCGCAGATCAAGCAAAGATTCCGCTGGAAGTCGCTCGTGCGTTGGACGATAAAAGTTTGCGCGGCGTAATTATATGTCCTTCCAATCCCTACCTCAGCATTGAGCCGATTCTCGCCGTAGCCGATTTGCGCGTGCGTTTACAGAATCTGTCGGCGCCGGTGCTTGCCGTCTCACCTATCGTCGGCGGCCTTGCCCTCAAAGGCCCGGCGGCGAAGATGATGGACGAACTCGGCGACCATAACGGTGCACTGGGCATCGCGCGCATGTTCCGCGATTTCATCGACGCGCTGCTGATCGATAAGCAGGACGCCGCGCTTGAAAGTCATCGCATCGCGACCGATCCTCGTTTGTTAATGGCGGATATTGTGATGGGCTCCCTTGACGCGCGCATTGAGTTGGCGGGTAGCTGCGTCGCGTATCTCGATGAAATGCGCCAAGGCCATTAGAATGAAATATTTTCAACGGAGGAAACAATGAGTACACTAAATGAAGTAAGTAAACTTGAGGAACGCCGCTGTACAGCGATGACCGCTAGCGACCTCACCACGCTGGAAAGTTTATTGGCTGACACCCTAACTTATACGCACTCCAGCGCGGTGGTCGATGATAAGACGAGCTATGTTGAATCCATTCGTTCCGGCCGAGTGAAATATCTCAAAGTCGAACGCTTCGATACGCACTCGCAGGTTTACGGTGATGCCGTTATCACCACGGGCCGCGCACGCATTGACGTGCTGGTTAGCGGCGTCGAGAGAAATCTGAATATGCGATACGCGAATGTGTGGATCAAAACAGCGAAGGGTTGGCAGTTTGCGTTGTGGCAATCTACCCCCATACCCAAAACCGTAGGCTGAACACGTCTCCGCCCATGCGTGCAGGGGTAACCGTGAAATCGGCGCACAAAGTGACGTTTGCGGGCCTTAACAAAATCAGTCACTTCGCCTCAACGAATAATTGAAACTCAACTGAATCAAAATGTTTTGCTTTTTTTCTCGAAATCAAACGACGTAGTCTGACGATCGAGTAATCGCTACACTTCTTCCACAAAAATCTGTGGAGGAGAAAGTGGAACGTTGGCATGTGTCGTTTCTCGGTATCGAAGAAATTCCGCGAAGTCTTTCCGAGTTCGAGATGGCCTATTTTTTCAGCGTAGATGTAAAACCAGGGCACGCTTTCGGTGCCCCGTAATCGCTACCAGTAGTTGTACCGATGACTTTTATTTTTTTACGCAGCGTATAGGCTGTGAGCGGTTTTGAATGCCGACTTTTCCAGTCGGTGTCGTTGCGTTAAAGGCCCAGCGGCTTGGCTGTGTCGCCGCACACGGCGGCCGCGCGTTGCGTGCGCCCCACAGGTAGAAGACAACGGCTCCGTTTTGCAGTGCATACACGAGACTTATCTCCCATGACCGCCGTCGCCTGCATGAACGGGCGTTACGCCGCCTCCGATTCCTAGTATCACGCCCGCTGCGAGGATCAGCTTAAAGGTCTTGCGCATGGATTTTCTCCATATTCTCACTCGATTCTTTCTTCTCGAATATAAGCCAGCACGATTGGCCGCCGGTTTTGAACGGGTAGTCGGTGAGCACCGCGCACGCGGGTTGTTGATCAACCGACGCAGAGAATCAGTGCGCGTGCGCGTTGCGCATCCTGCTTCAAGCATGCCATCCCTGGAGTCAAGCAGGATATGCCCGCGGTGCGATTAAAAAATGTAGGGTGCAATCTTTTAATTGGGGGGTGTCCTAGATCATGCATCGCCAGAACGCAAGCAGGAAGCGGCTCGTAGCCTGGCGTCGGTAGGGTGCATACGGCGACGCGATTCGTCGACTGACCTATGCGGGCGAATGAATCCACGTGCGCTGTGCGCACGCCTGCTGGTCATGCGCCCGGAATGACGGATCAATTCGAATCAAAGCAGGTGTCATGTTCTATCGGAATCGACGTCAAAATTGGAGTGAAATCCGCATCAATAGGAGCGTGGTAATCCCAATACTCGCTCCGCGATATAGTTCAAAATCATATGTGGGCTAACGGGTGCGATGCGGCAGATCATTACTTCGCGTAAATAGCGTTCGACGTGGTATTCCTTGGCGTAGCCGTAGCCGCCGAGGGTCATGACCGCCGTTTGGCAGGCTTTGAATCCCGCTTCGGCGCCCAGATATTTCGCTGCGTTGGCTTCCGCTGCGCAGGGTTGGCCGGCATCGTAGAGAGACGCCGCTTTTAGCATCATCAGATTCGCCGCTTCGAGTTCCATCCAACATTCAGCGAGCGGGTGTTGGATGCTTTGGTTTTGACCAATGGGTCGACCGAATACGACGCGTTCCTTGGCATAACTTGCGGCTCGTTGCAGCGCGGCTTGGCCGATGCCGACCGCCTCCGCCCCGACTAAAATTCTCTCGGGGTTAAGGCCATGCAGAAGGTATTCGAAGCCGCGGCCTTCTTCGCCAATGCGATCGGCGACGGGCACGGGTAGCGCGTCTATAAAAAGCTGATTGGAGTCCACCGCGTGGCGACCCATTTTGGGAATTTCGCGCACCTCCACATGACGACGATCCAGATCGGTATAGAACAAACTCAAGCCCTGCGTGGGTTTCGCGGCCTTTTCAATCGGCGTGGTGCGCGCCAGGATCAACATTTTTTGCGCCACTTGCGCCGTCGAAATCCACACCTTTGCGCCGGAGAGCAAGTAATGATCGCCGTTGAGCATGGCTTTGGATTGCAGGTGGGCGGTATCTAAACCGGTGTTCGGTTCAGTGACCGCAAAGCATGCTTTCTCGCGACCGGCGATCATGGGCGGTAGCCAGCGTTGCTTTTGTTCGTCAGTACCGAATACCACTACCGGATTGAGCCCGAAAATATTCATGTGTATTGAAGAGGCGCCGCTCATGGCTGCGCCCGATGCGGCGACGGTTTGCATCATCAGCGCGGCCTCGGTGATGCCCAGCCCGGCGCCGCCATAGCGTTCCGGCATGGCGATGCCGAGCCAGCCGCCGTCGGCAAAGGCGCGATGAAACTCGTGCGGGAACTCGGCTGTTTTATCTTTGGCGAGCCAATAGTCATCGCCGAACTGCGCGCAAAGTTTTTGCACGTTGGCGCAGATCGATTGTTGTTCGTCGCTGAGTGTAAAGCTCGTCATGGCTCCACCGTTATGCCGGATTTAATCAGTTGCTCAATTTGCGCTTCGCCGTAACCGATCTCGCATAGCACTTCGCGGCTGTGCTCGCCCAGCCGCGGTGCGTGACGAATGGCGCCGAGCGGCGTTGCCGACCAGCGGGTCGGGTTGCGCATTTGGCGGATTTTTCCTTCGCTCGGATGCTCGGCCAGCTCGAACAATTTCACCGCCTGTAAATGTGCGTCGTCAATTAGGCTCTCTAACGTTTGCATGGGCATGGCGGGAATGTCGGCGCGGTTGAACGCGTCCAGCCAGTCTGCCGTGGTGCGCGTTTTTAGTACTTCGGCAATGAAGGCATAGACCTCTTTCACGTGCGTCGTGCGATTGCTCATACCGATGAAACGATAATCTTGCAGTAACTCGCTACGACCGACGATGTTTAGAAAAATTAACCATTGGCGATCGGTATAAACCAGCGCCGCGATATATCCATCCTGAGTCTCATAGGGTCGGCGATCGGGCGCCAGCGAGCGCGGATAACCCAGACCCGCCA
>JANMJR010000041.1:0-5725 GCA_031371465.1 Pseudomonadota bacterium | reverse complement strand
GAACATTTGCTCGGCGCGATTGAGGCCGATCGCTTCGATGCGGACACGCAGCTCGCCTTCTTTCAGGGCTCGGTCTGGAATTTCTTCGATCTGTAAGACTTCAGGGCCGCCAAGGCGGTGGAAGCGGACTACTCGACTCATGTTATATCTCCTGGTTGATTGAGGTTGTGAATAGATGTCAGTTAGCGGCAAGGAATCGTGCAGCCGCTTCAGCAAACTCCTCTGCGAACTGAAAATGCGCGCCATGCCCGGAATCCGGGAAGAGAATGAGCCGCGCATCGGGAAGATTTTGCTGAAGGATGAACGAATTCACAGTAGGGACCATGATGTCGTTGTGACCGTTCACCACGAGGGTGCGCTGCGCGATTTTCTTCAGGTCGCCGTAGCGCTCACCGGTTACATGACCCCACATCGCCAGTGCGGTCAACTGCGCTGCGGCTGCCTGCGGCGATGCGGGAGGTTCTCGGTCGGTTTGCCGTGCCGTGATACGACCGAGCCACGCCTTGCCCGCGGCCTGGCTGGTGGCGGTTGGTGAGAAGAACAGCGCCAACCCACGTTCGGCCGGGGTGCTGTTCGGCCGACCCATGATCTCCTGAACCTGCGGCGAGAACGCCGCCATGCCCTCGCCACCCGACGGACCGGTACCGACGAGAATGAGTCGCCTAACAAGCTCGGGGGCATCCAAGGCGATCTGCTGAGCAACCATTCCGCCGATCGAGAACCCGCAGATATCCACTTGCTTGGCACCAAGAGTACGGATGAAAGCGATAATGTCGCGCCCCATGCCCTGCATCGAGTCCGGTGTCTCGCCACTCGAGCGGCCTACGCCCCTATAGTCAACAAGCACCACGGGACGGTCTTGGGCGAGCCGGTTGGTGTGGATGGGATCCCAGTTGTCCATTCTGCCGGTGAAATGCTGAAGGCAGACGAGTGGCGGCGCACCCTCCTTCCCGAATCGGCGATAGGCGAGCCGGAAGTCGCCGATCTCTTGAAATTGGGTTGGGGCTGAATCATGCAGATTGGTTTGCGCCTTGGTGTCTGATTGGGCAAGTGCTTCGCGACCAGAAAGCAAGGCAACTGCGGCGCCCGACAGCGCAGCGGTACCGCTGTTGCGGAGAAACTGACGACGGCTCGTGATAGGTAGATTGGATACGCCCATAATTTTTCTCCAGGGGGTTGTGTTGTGATGAAGATTCCAGCGCTTGGTCCAGTCGACTGACTACCAAGTCTCGCCATAAGGGCGCAGCTCGACGTTGAATGACCAGGCGCAGCGATCCTGGTGTGTTACGTGCCATATTTCTTCGGCGATCGCGGTGGGCTGGATGAAGAATTCATTCGGCTTGTCCTTGAAGCGCTCACGCGCCCAGGGGACATCGATGACGGCATCGATCACCAGATAGGCGACGTGGACGCCCTTGGGCCCAAGGTCCCGTGCGATAGCCTCAGTGAGTATGCGTTGCGCTGCCTTGGTCGGCGCGAAGCCGGCAAAGGCGGCATGCCCGCGTAGTGCGGACGTATTGCCCGTCACCATGATCGCGCCCTTGCCGGCTTTGATCATGGCCGGTGCGAAGCGCTGGGCCAGATACAGCAGACCCATGGTGTTGACCTGAAAGTTGTCATTGAGCACCTGAGGCTTGATATCCAGGAACGAGCCGAAGGCGCCGCCCACGGCGTTGTGGATCAGGACGGACGGTGCGCCGAGGTCGCGTTCGATAGCTCCAGCGATCGCCTCCACTTGGCCGGGGTCTGACACGTCGCAGGGGTAGGGATGGGCGCCGGGCAGCTCTTTCGCTAGCTCGCTCAGACGCTGCTCGTTGCGGGCCAGCAAGGCGACCCGGTAGCCGCCGTTTGCAAAGCGACGGGCAAGTGCTGTACCGGTGCCGGGTCCGACACCGGTGATGACGCAAATGGGTTGATTCACTGATCTCTCCTCAAGCTGCCGCACGCGCGGCTTCTGTTACAAAGTCAAGCCGGTCGCTACCGAAGAACAACTGACCGCGGACGAAGAAGCTCGGCGACCCGAACGCGCCGCGCTCCGCTGCGTCGGAAGTCTGCCGGTCGAGCCGTGCGATGTACTCTGCCCCGACCGCAGCACGAAGCAGCCCGGCGCCATCGAAGCCGGCTTGATCTAGAAGACCCGCGAATACGGCTGTATCGCTGAGGTCTTGCTCCCCTGCACACATGGCGCGAAAGACGACGTCTACGTAGTTGGCGCCACGCCCCTCGTCGATGGCGACAAGCGCACCGCGACCCAGGGCCGCATAGTCGAAGTTGCGCCGATGCGGATTGCGCTGCAACGGCGCCTTGTAGCGCGCGGCCCACCGCGCGAGGTCGGCGCCTGAATAATTGCCCTTGTTCTTGCACTCGATTGTGGTCGGGCGATTGCCCACAATTTTCATCAACTCGAGGAGTCGAAACGGCCGGTAGACGATCTCGGCGCCAGTGCCTGCGGACAGGGCCGGCAGTTGGGTGGCTGCGAGATAGCTGTAGGGACTCGCGAAGTCGAAATAGAACTCGATCTGAATGGCCATGTTATCTCTCGGTCATTGGGTTTGGATGGCGAAGGCTGCATTGACATTAATCATTATGATCATCACTATTAGTGGCAATCATGATGCCTATAACGATTAATGTCAAGTTCTGATCTGCGGTGATATAAAATAACGCACGACATCAGAAGGAATGATATGAAGGTCTCGAAGGAAACCAGCACCAAGCATCGCTACGAACTGCTGAGAGCCGCAAGCCGGCTATTCCGCGAGCGCGGCTTCGACAAGGTCGGCATCGCCGAGATTGCTAACGCCGCCAACCTCACTCACGGCGCCTTCTACACTCACTTTGAATCGAAGGAGGCACTGTGCGCAGAGATCATCGCGAGCGCAACGCACCGAAGCAGCGCTGCGCTGAACTCAAGAGTGAACTGGCGCGCTTACATCGAGGCCTACTTGAGCCCGAAACACGTGCGCGATCGCGCTAATGGCTGCCCGTATGCTGCACTAGCAGGCGACGTGCCGCGCGAAAGCGAGACTGTCAGGGCCGCTTTCTCCGACGCACTCGATCGTTCCATTGATGCAATCGCAGCGACGCTCGGTCATCAAGGCGAAGCCTCAAGCCGGGAGGACGCCGTCCAGGCTCTTGCCACCATGGTCGGCGCGCTGGTGCTGGCGCGTACCGCCGCATCCCCAAAATTTCGCGACGAGATTCTCGGCGCGGCTAGAAAAAAGATGCTCGAGACGCTGGACTAGTGAACCGGTGTCGATGTGGCGCGACGGGCACCATCCGGCTGAATTCCAAGATAAGGCTCATCGTCACCGATTAGCGAGCCCGAGACTTCTTTTCGCCGCGTCTGCGGGTCATCCCATCGCCCCTGGCGACACAGTTCGGACTGACCCGTGAGAAGCAGGAAAGTGCGCGAGAAAAATGGCGCGGAGGGACCATCATTGAAATCGTAACGACCGGTAGGATAAGTGGCTGAACGTACGACATCAAGGGATGAGGCGCCCGATTGCGGACGGTCGTAAACGGCCGGATTGGGTCGCTATGTAAAGCTTTACAAGTGCAGAGCGTTTTTAGCGTAGCGGACGCGGCGCGCGGAGGCTGATGAGCGGCACGGCGGGATTGCGGCGGCCGGTGCGCTAAAAACGCTCTGCATTTGAAGCATCTGAGTTTCCCGATAGTAGTCGGACACTGTATGTAAGCCAAAATCCAAACTTCGACAGATGCCTGGAGAGGCAAGCAGGGAGCGGCTCCCAGGCCGATTTCTGTTAAGATTTCGGGCCTGGGTGGGGGAAAATAAATCGTATGTGCAATCCTGATTCGGATGCGCTATCGCGCAAAGCAATTTCGATACCGTGGGCGTCGGCGATACGCTTGACGATCGCCAAGCCCAAACCGCCGCCGACACCTGCGCTGCCTTCGCGACGATAAAAACGGTCGAACACGCGTTGCCGTTCGGCTTCGGGAATCCCCGGCCCGGTGTCGCTGATCTCCAGGAACACCGTGGTATTTTCTTGCGCCAGCACCACGTTAATCGCGCCCATTTCCGGCGTATAGCGCAGCGCGTTGTCGATCACATTGGCAATCATTATTCGCAAGGTATCGCCATCGCCGCGCACCTCCATTTTTTCCGCGGCGCGCAGCTTCAGTTCGATGCGCTTTGCCTGTGCAAGCGGCGCGTACTCGGCGATCACGTCCTTGACCAGCGGGGTGAGATTGAGCCCAGTGAGTGGCGTTGCGCCGGTGTCCGCCTCGTGCCGTGCCAGCGTCAACAACTGTTGCACCAAATGTGTCGCGCGCTTTAGTCCTCGTTTCAATTGAGTGAAGGCTTGGTTGCGTTCTGCGTCGCTGGTGGCGCGTTCCGCCAACTGCGCCTGCAGTTGCAGCGCGGTGAGCGGGGTGCGCAATTCATGGGCGGCATCGGCTACGAGATCGCGTTGCGTTTGCATGGCCTGGTCGAGGCGATGCAACAAATCGTTCAGCGCCTGGGCGAGTGGCTTTAGTTCCCTCGGCAGACTCGTGGGGGAAATCGGTTGCAGCGTATTCGCGTCACTTGCTCGGACCGCGGCGGCCAACCGCTCAAGCGGCTGCAAACCCCGTCCAACGATGTACCAAATCAGAATGCCTAGCGCCCCAAGCAAAAGCAGTGCAGGCATCATCGTGCTGAGCGCAAGCTGGGTGGCGAGTTGGGTGCGGATGTCGGTGGGCTGCGAGACTTGAACGAGCAAGTCATGTTGCTTCATGCTGAAGACGCGCCATTCGCCCTCATCGGTGCGCACGTTTTGATAGCCAGGATCGGTACGCGGCGGCAGCGCTTTGTGTGGATGGGATAGATAGTGTTTTTCGCCGCTATCGGACCATACTTGAATGACGAAGTCATAGTCGATTTCTTCTTCCAGCGTACCCATGAGGTCGGGCTGGTCGGGGACGTGGTCTTGCAGTGTCAAGGCGATCTGCTTGAGGTGATAGTCGAATAGTTGGTTCGCCTCAAGCCGGGCGCGGAAATAAATACTCACACCGGCAACCGCGATCGCGATCAATACCGCCAGCAGTAGCCACAGCAGCAATCGTTGCCGAATCGACATTAGGCTTTTTCCACCACATAACCGACCCCGCGTACATTGCGAATCAATTCACTGCCGAGTTTTTTACGCAGATTGTGAATGTGAACTTCGACGGCGTTACTTTCGATTTCCTCGTTCCATCCGTACAAGTGTTGCTCCAATTGAACACGGGAAAGGACCGCGCCCGGACGATCCACCAGCGCGTGCAACACCGCAAACTCTTTGGCCGACAGCAAAATTTCTTTCGTGCCCAAAAATACCTGGTGCGTGGCCGGGTTGAGCATGAGATCGCCGCAGCGCAATTCGGATTCACCGCGGCCGCTGCGACGCCGCAGCAGCGCGCGAATACGTGCGGCGAGTTCGTCCAAATCGAACGGCTTGACCAGATAATCGTCCGCCCCGGCATCGAGTCCCTGCACACGATCGGCGATTGCGTCGCGCGCCGTTAGTATCAAGACGGGTAGGGAATTGCCCCGGCTGCGTAAATGCTTTAACACCTCGAGTCCGCTTTTTTTCGGTAGGCCCAAGTCGAGGAGCAGCAGCGCATAGGGCTCGTTGCCCAGGGCAAGCTCGGCGGTTTTGCCGTCTTGCACCCAATCCACGACGAAGCCGTCTTGACGCAAACCCAAGCGCACGCTTTCGCCGATCATGGAATCGTCTTCAAC
>JANMJR010000036.1:0-10363 GCA_031371465.1 Pseudomonadota bacterium | reverse complement strand
TTTAATGCGCTCACGGCTATAGTCGTCCAGATCATCCCATTTGTTGATCGCCACCACCAACGCCCGCCCCTCTTCCAGAATAAACCCGGCGATATGGGCGTCCTGGTCACTGATTTCCTGATGGGCATCCAATACCAGGATAACCACGTTGGCGTCGGCCACCGCTTGCAAGGTCTTGATCACGGAAAATTTTTCGACTGCCTCAAACACCTTCCCGCGGCGCCGGATACCGGCCGTGTCAATCAAGGTATATTGTTTGCCGTCCCGTTCAAAATCGACGTAGATGCTATCGCGCGTCGTCCCCGGTTGATCAAACGCGATCATGCGTTCTTCGCCGAGCAGGGTATTGATGAGCGTGGATTTGCCGACGTTCGGCCGCCCGACAACGGCAATGCGCGGATGTTTGTAATCGGGCGTTCCCTCCTCATCATCGGGAAACTTTTCCAGCGCGATTTCCACCAAGTCGCGTACGCCTTCGCCATGCGCCGATGAAATAGCGAGCGGTGGGCCCAGTCCGAGTTCGTGAAATTCCGCCGTCACCACATCGGCGTTCATGCCTTCGGTTTTGTTGACCGCGAGCCATACCGGCGCCCGCTCGCGGCGCAGAATTTCCGCGATGCGTTTGTCTTGCGCGGTCAAACCCTCGCGGCCGTCGAGCAAGAAAATAATGCCATCGGCTTCAGCGATGGCTTGCAGCGTTTGCTTCGCCATTTCTTTGAGAATGCCGTCCGGGGTCGCTGGCTCGAAACCGCCGGTGTCAACCACCAGGAACGCGCGATCGCCGGTTTTGCCCTGGCCGTAGTGACGATCCCGCGTCAAGCCGGGAAAGTCCGCCACCAGCGCCGCGCGGCTCTGGGTCATGCGATTGAATAACGTGGACTTGCCGACGTTGGGGCGGCCGACAATAACTAAGGTGGGTTTCATAGTTGACTTTTAGAACGTACTACCCTGGGAGGCAATGGCCCTAGGCCACCCAGTACTGGTGCGGCTCACAGGCCATGCATCGCCAGGACGCAATGGCCCCAGGCCACCCCGTATCTAGGCGCCTTCTGGCGACATGTTATTTTACTGTATTGCGATTGCGTACAAATTGCCTTTTTCCGTTTGCACCAGCACGCCCTGCTCGGTCGCGACCGGGGCGGCGACGATGGGGCTTTTATCCGTTGCGACGCGCGCCGCGAGTTCACCTGAATCCCGCGCCAGCAAATGCACAAAGCCTTCGACGTCGCCGACGATCACATAGTTGCCGAAGACTGCGGCGCCCGACAGCTTGCGTCCCTTAAGCTTGTCTTGCTTCCACAAGGGTGTGCCGGCGGTTTTGAGAAAACCCATGACCACGCCATTCGCATCGGCGGTATAAATCGCTTTATCGTCCGTAACCAAGCCGGTCGCGCTCGACGCTTCGCGCGACCATTCTAAGTTTCCCTTCTCAATGCCGAAGCAGGCCAAGCGACCTTGGTAGGACACGGCGCAGACGTTCTCGGCATCCAGCAAGGGCGCACTGGCGACATCGGCAATGCGTTCTAATTCGGTTGCACCGCGCGGCTGCGACACCAAGGTTTCCCAAACTAAGCCACCGTCGTCCACTTTGCTGGCCATCAAGCGGCCACCGGGCATCCCGGCGTAAATCACGCCATTTTTTGCGGCGACCGCACCGAGATTGCGCAGCACCAAGGGCGGATTGGTGCGCTGTTGCAACCAACGGCGTTTGCCGTCGGATTCGTTTAAGCCGACCATGCGACCATCGACGGTGCGCACCACGACAACCCCATCGACCGCTTGCGGCGCAACCAAGATATCGCTCGATACGGCGCTACGCCAACGCTGTTTCCCGCCCCAATCAAGAGCAACGACTTCACCTTTACGCGTGCCGACAAACACGCCCTCTTTACCGGCGCCGACGCCGGTCGAGAGATCTTCTTTAAAGGCCGCGCGCCACAATTCGTTGCGCGAGGCGATTTCCGTCGCAACGACCTGGCCGTTTTTGCTGGCCGTGTAAACGACGCCGCCTTGAAGTAGTGGCGCAAACCCAAGGGGGCTGCGTTTTCCAACATTCTTTTGCCACGCCAGCGCCGCTTTTGCCGTGGCCGTGTACTCCGTCAATGGCGACATCTTCTTGTCGCCGCCACCGAACCAGGTGCAGGCGCCGGTCAATAGGGCCAACGCAATAAGCCACGCAAAACGCAGTGTCACTTGGCTTCTCCCAACGCATCGAGTTTGAATTGCAGTATTTGTTTATCGCCTTGCGCATCAGTCTTCGCCAGGGCAATGGCATAGGCATTCTTGGCCTGCGCCAACTTGCCTTGGGCAAACAAAATATCGCCGCGCATGGCCGCCGTCGCGGCCTCAAAGCCCACGCCGGTATTGGCGTCCAGCTGTTTGATCGCGGCGTCGAAATTCTTTTCGTCGGCCAACACGGCGGCCAAACGCAAGCGCGCGATGGATTTCAACTCCTCTTCTTTTGAATTGGCGACGGCCCATTCCAACTGTGTCTTGGCGGCGGCGAGATCGCCTTTGTCAAACGCCGCCTTAGCTGCGACCAGGGCGCTGCGGGGCGCATAGGCTGACTTTGGATACTTGTCGACAATGACTTTAACGGCATCGGCTATTTTTTTCGGGTCTTTTGCTTCCGCCGCTTTCTGTACCACCGCGAACAAGGTGGCGGCCTCACCGGCTAATGCCTGCTGATGCCCGCGCCACCATTGAATGCCGGAAAACACAATAACGAACACGCTGACGGCGGCAATGATGGCATTGCCCCATTGCGTCCACCACGCTTTGATTTCGTCTAACTTTTCTTGTTCTTCAAGATCATAAACTGCCATGGGTACGCCCTTGTTTGATGGATTTGATTGCTTGTGCAAGGTCTATGGTCGCCTGTTCGCCTTGCCCGCGCAAGGGTTTCAGGCTTAACTGACCGCTCTTTACTTCATCTTCGCCGAGAATAATCGCGTAGCGCGCGGCGCTGGCGTCGGCACGCTTGAGTTGCGCCTTGAAACCGCCGCCACCGGCATGTAACACGATCTCGAGCCCGGCATCGCGCGCTGCTTCCGCCGCGCTAAACGCGGCCTGCATCGCGCCGTCGCCTTGGTGCACGATATAGGCATCCGGCGTTGGCGCGGCGGTTACGACGGCACATTCTTTCATTAATTCGATCAAACGCTCCACACCCAGGGCAAAACCACATCCGGGCGCCGACTTGCCCCCGAGTTGTTCGATCAAGCCATCGTAGCGGCCACCGGCGCAAATTGTGCCTTGCGCGCCGAGCTTGGTCGTCACCCACTCGAATACCGTGCGGTTGTAATAATCCAAGCCGCGCACCAAACGCGGGTTGATGGTGCAGGAAATATTTGCCGCGCGTAGCAGCGCTTGCAATTGCGCGAAGTGTTCGCGCGACTCGGCGTCGATGAAGTCAAGCAAGGTCGGCGCGGCGGCGATGACCGGGGTCAACGTCGGGTTCTTGCTATCGAGAATGCGCAACGGATTGGTGTGCAGGCGACGTTTTTCTTCCTCGCCAAGCGCGTCGATATGCGCTGAAAAATACTCAATCAACTTCGCGCGATGACTGGCGCGCGCTTCGCTGTTGCCCAGGGTATTGAGCTGCAACTCGACATCGCGCAAGCCCAACTCGCGCCACAGCCGCGCCGTCAAAATAATTTGCTCGGCTTCCACATCCGGGCCGGGAAATCCCAAGGCCTCGAGCCCGAACTGATGGAACTGACGATAGCGTCCACGCTGCGGCTTTTCGTGGCGGAACATCGGGCCGGCATACCACAGGCGCTTCGGACCGTCATACAACAGATTGTGTTCCAACACCGCGCGAATAGTCGATGCCGTGCCTTCGGGCCGCAAGGTCAGGCTTTCGCCGTTCAGGCTGTCGACAAAGGTATACATTTCCTTTTCGACAATATCGGTCACTTCGCCCAACGAACGCACGAATAAGCTTGTCGATTCGACGATGGGAAAACGAATTTCCTGGTAGCCATATTGCCCAAACACCGCGCGGATCTTGGCTTCCAGCCATGTCCATACGGGGCTGTCACTCGGCAGCAGATCGTTCATGCCGCGAATCGCTTGAATTTTAGCGCTCATGACACGGCGCTCGGTTCTTTTATGTTGCCATAGCGTTGCTCGACATAGCGCTGCACGATCTGATGAAATTCCGCAGCGATATGATCGCCCTTCAACGTCACGGTTTTTTCGCCGTCGACATAGACCGGCGCGACCGGCAATTCGTTGGCGCCGGGCAAGCTGATGCCGATGTCCGCCAGCTTCGATTCGCCGGGACCATTCACCACACAACCCATCACCGCGACTTTCATGGTTTCGACGCCGGGATACTGGGTTTTCCAAAGCGGCATTTGACTGCGCAAATACGCTTGAATCTGCTGCGCCAGGGTCTGGAAATAATCGCTGGTGGTGCGGCCGCAACCGGGGCAGGCGCTGACCATCGGCGCGAAGGAGCGAAACCCCATGGTCTGCAAAATTTCTTGCGCGACGACGACTTCTTGAGTGCGATCACCGTTCGGTTCCGGCGTCAGCGAAACGCGAATGGTGTCACCGATACCCTCTTGCAGAAGCACAGCCAGCGCGGCGCTTGAGGCAACGATGGCCTTCGATCCCATGCCCGCCTCGGTCAAACCGAGATGCAACGCATAGTCACCGCGTTGGGCGAGTTCGCGGTATACCAAGATTAATTCTTGCACGCCGCTGACCTTGCACGACAGTACAATTTTGTCGGCGGATAAGCCCAATTCCCGAGCTCGCGCGGCGCTGTCGATGGCGGAGCGGATCAGCGCTTCGCGCATCACCGCTTCGGCAGAAAGCGGCGCTTTCAAAATAGCATTTGCGTCCATCAATTGCGCCAATAGCGCTTGATCCAGACTGCCCCAATTCACGCCGATGCGTACCGGCTTATCGTACTTACATGCGACTTCGATCATGGTCGCAAACTGTGCATCGCGCTTGCTGCCCTGGCCGACGTTGCCGGGATTGATGCGATATTTCGCCAGCGCCGTCGCGCACTCGGGATACTGGGTCAACAGGCGGTGACCGTTGTAATGAAAATCGCCGATCAGCGGAACACTGCAATTCAGCGCATCCAGCCGCTCCCGAATCGGCGCGACGGCGGCCGCCGCTTGCGGGCTATTCACCGTAATGCGCACGAGTTCCGAACCCGCCTTTGCCAGCGCAGCGACTTGCTTAACGGTGGCATCGATGTCCACCGTATCGGTATTGGTCATCGACTGCACGACAATAGCCGCCGATCCACCGATCAAAACGTTTCCGACCCGAACCTGCCGCGTATTGCGCCGCTTGGCGCTGAGAGAGTTAATTTGCATCGTCGTGAAGGAAAACCTACTGCTCGATCTTGAAGCGCGCGATGTTGCCTTGTATATGCGGCGTTAAGTCGAAGGCGTCGCCGTTGTAGGTCATCTTCACCTTCGCGGCGTTGCCGATGGTGAAGGACAATGGCGGCGGCGCGGTAATGTCGTGTTCGGCGCCGGCGGGATTATTCTTAAGCCATACGACTTTGCCCGATCGATCGCGCACTTCGACCCATGAGGCGCCGTCGAACGCCAGATGCACCACGGACTCAGCGATACTCGAGGGCAACACGTCGGGCGACGCCGGTGTCCCGGGCATGACGACGCCCAGCCCTTCCGTCGCGGGCGGGGGCGCAACCGGTTCGGGTGCGATCGTCGCGGGTAACGGCTGGATTACCACTTTCGGTGTCGAACTATTCGCGCTCGTCGATGGCGTGGCCTGATTGGCGCTCGGCCCGAAATTCCCATCCCAGCGCCACGCCGCATAGGCAAGCGCCGTTAGGACTAATATACCAAGCGTGAGGCGCAACAGGGGCCGGTTGCGGTGGCCCATTCCCGATTCGGAAAACTGAACGTTTTGATCGCGCAAGGTGATCCGGCTGGCGACCGTGTTCGTGGTCTGTTTCTCAAAGGCCTTGAGCACGATCTCCGGATCGAGTTGCAAAAACCGCGCATAGTTACGGACGAAACCGCGCGCAATCGTGTGGCCGGGTAATCGGTCGTAATCGTCGGCTTCCAACGCTTCGATTTGGCGCGGGGCGATACGCAGCTTCGCGGCGACGTCTGCCACGCTCAAGCCGCGCTCTTTACGCGTCTGGGCGAGTTGTTCGCCCGCGGTTTGCGTGCTGGATGGGCTCGGATCTTGCTCAGTCATATTTGCCACTTATCAGCAACTTCGCTTCACGCGACTCAGGATAGCGCTGCTTCAACTTCAGCGCATTGCTCGCTTCGGCATTACGATCACCCATTTTGCGATTCATACGTACTGCGAGCCACAATACCTCCGCGGAGGCATTCGAGAACTCTAAAACACGGGTCAGATGCAATCTTGCCTGCGGTAAATTATTGCGCGCAAAATTCAGATCCGCCAACTGCAAATGAATTTGCGGATCGTCCGGCGCAAGGCGTAAAGCGCGCCGAAAATAGTCTTCCGCCTGCACATTGTCGCCCATGCGGCGCGCGCAAATCCCGGCGTTGTTGAATGGTTTATGCGGTTGCGTGTAGAGCGGATCTTTTACCGCATTGAGGAAATACGCGATGGACTCTTTTTCACGCTTGCGGCTACACAAATACCAACCGTAGTTGTTATTAACATCCGAGTTATTCGGCGCCAACTTTAGCGCTTTGGCGAAATTTTCTTCGGCCAGCCGATCCTCGCCTAGCTCCATATACGTCAGCCCGAACATGTTGTAGGCGGGAAAGTACTTGGCGTCGGACGAAACCGCAATATTCAGTTCGTCAAGCGCGATATCGAATTGGCGCCGCGAATAATAGTTGGCGGCCAGTTCGCTGTGTATCTGGGCACGGTAGCGTGCATCTGCGGCAATTTCCGTAGCCGTCTGTTTTTTCGCCTCAAGCACCGGTGGCGGCGACGGCGCTCGGTTCGCGCATCCGGCGATAAAGACCAGTAGAACCAGTAGTATGCGCATCAGCGGCTGACCTCCAAAACGATCGGATTGTTGCGGCCTGTCTTGTCCATCACCTGACCCGCCAACTGGCCGCAGGCGGCGTCGATATCGTCACCGCGCGTTCTGCGAGTGGTGACGACAAAGCCCGCACCCATCAACACATCGCGAAAACGCTGAATGGCGAGCGCTGACGAGCGCTTGTAACCCGAATTCGGAAATGGATTGAACGGAATCAAATTGAACTTGCACGGCAGATCGCCCACCAGGGCAACCAACTCCCGCGCCTGAGCCACGCTGTCATTCACCCCATCCAGCATCACATATTCGAAGGTCACAAAATCCCGCGGCGCCGCCTCAAGATAACTGCGGCAAGTCGCGAGCAACCGCGCCAACGGATATTTCTGATTGATCGGCACAATCACATCGCGCAACGTATCGTTTGGCGCATGCAACGAAACAGCCAACGCCACCGGACAACGTTCCTTCAAGCGCTCCAACGCCGGCACGACGCCGGCGGTGGAAAGCGTCACCCGCCGGCGCGACAGACCATAGCCATAGTCGTCAAGCATGATGTCCATCGCGTCACAGACATTGTCAAAATTGGTCAACGGCTCGCCCATGCCCATCATCACGACGTTGCCGATGATGCGCTCACCTTTGGGATCGCGTCCCAGCACGCGATTGGCCCACCATAATTGGCCGATGATCTCCGACACGGTTAGATTGCGATTGAAACCTTGCCGCCCGGTCGAACAGAAGGTGCACGCCAGCGCGCAACCGACTTGCGACGAAATACACAATGTCCCGCGATCGGCCTCGGGGATAAACACCGTCTCGATCGCGTTGTGTTCACCGACATTCAGCAGCCATTTGCGCGTACCGTCATCGGAAATCTGCTCGCTGATCAACGCCGGCGGCGCCACCGCCGCCACACCCTGCAATTTCTCGCGCAGCGATTTCGCGATGTCGGTCATCTTGGCGAAATCGGTCTCGCCATATTGATGGATCCAGCGCAGCAATTGCTTGGCGCGAAACGGCTTCTCGCCGAGCCGGACAACGAATTCGGTCAGGCCGGCGAGATTGAGGTCAAGCAGATTGACCGGCGCGCTCATCATGGATTTAGCGCGAGTAAATGTTCAACGCGGGAAAGAAATAGGCGATTTCGTTGCGCGCCGTTTCCGTTGCGTCCGAACCATGCACCGCGTTGGCGTCGATGCTATCGGCAAAATCCGCGCGGATCGTGCCCTTGTCGGCTTTCTTCGGATCGGTCGCGCCCATTAACTCGCGATTTTTCGCGATTGCATTCTCGCCTTCCAGCGCCTGCGCCATCACCGGGCCGGAGGTCATGAACTTGACCAAATCCTTGAAAAACGGACGCTCTTTATGCACCGCGTAAAAGCCCTCGGCTTCGGCTTGGGACAAATGCAGCATGCGCGCGGCAATGATCTTCAAACCGGCTTTCTCAAAGCGCGAATAAATTTCCCCAATCACGTTTTTGGCAACCGCGTCGGGCTTAATAATGGATAAGGTACGTTCTACCGCCATGCTGATTCAACTCCAGTAAATTCAGGAAATTCAAGATTTTACCATTTCAAATTCGGTAAGAGAAGGAAATGCTGGGGAAATGCGGCGGCGCGCGAGTGTGGTTCGCTGGTCGGACCGCGGCTTTCGGCATACCAAAGCAAACAAGCATCGGCCTGGAAAGCGCATGGATATTGGATTGCCTAGAGCCGCTGCCTCACGGCTCATGTTATGCCAGGCGGCAAGCTGGGTGCGGGTCTTGGCCTAGTTAGGTCAGCGAATAAATCGCACCCGGCCCCAATCGAACGCTATTGGACAATGCGCATGACGCGAAAGCCTACATTGCTCGCGCGCAGCCCGCCGAGACGTTGGCGACCACGCACGCATCCCACTCGTCGAACGTCACTTCGTATTTGCCGAGGGCAAACGGTTGCGCGATCGTCACGCTGCGCGCAGGGACTTCGTCATCTTCACGACCGTCTTCGCCGTTCGTGCCCATGGTGAACTGGCCAGCCGGCACGCTGATCATCTCCGGACATTGTTCGCAGTCCTTGATGATGGGCTCCGACGCGCTGGCGTTGGTCATACCCAGAACGGCGACTAATACGAACCGCGGTACGCCGTTGGTGAAAAAATATGGGCCAGCACAGGACATCCGATCTCTCCGATTAAATTGCTTTAGCATGGGGGAATCACGCCAGAGCCAACCCTCAATATAGTGTGGGTTTGTGTGGACAACTTATTTTGCGATTCAGCGTTTCAAACAATTACCACCGTCGCGGCGCAATGTATCCTGGGTGCGCTGGGTGGTCAAACTTTGGCTCACTGAAAATCTCGACTCTCGATCACTAAACTGCCTAGCAGCCGACTGTGATCACTCAAGCGTTTCGCAATAACGTGTATTACTTCACCCTTTCGTTCGACGATACCCTCGACGCACATCAAGCGCGCTGCCAGCAACACTCGGCGCTGCTGATCGGCGAGATCGCGCCAGACAACGATGTTGCTGTAGCCGGTTTCATCTTCGAGCGTGATAAACGTTACGCCTGACGCGGTACCGGGCCGTTGCCGACAGGTCACGATGCCCGCCGTGCGTATGCGCTGCCCGTGTTGTATTTGCTTGAGATCGGCTGCGCTGAGAATTTTTTGTGCGCTTAATTTACTCCGTAACAAAGTCAGCGGATGGCGCCGCAGGGTCAATCCGGTGTGTGCAAAATCGGCGACGATGTCTTGCCCTTCACTTGGCGCGAATAAATCCGGTTGAGTTTCTGCGCGCTTGGCGTTGCGCAACAGCGCCGTGGGTTGATCGACACCCAAGGTCTGCCACAGCGCATTGCGGCGATGACCCGCCAGGGAAGCCAGCGCATCGGCTTGCGCCAAATTTGCCAGATCTTTGCGCTTCAGATCGGCCTTAATTAACAGATTGTCGATGTCGAGAAATTCCGCCAGCGCGCGCGCAGAAACAATGCGTAGCGCCGCCGCTTCACTCAAACCTTTCACCATGCACAATCCTAAACGCAGCGCGGGTTCGCCGTTACTCGATGGCTCCAGCGTGCAATCCCATGCGCTGTGTTGCACATCGACCGGTCGCACGATCACAGCGTGACGCACCGCGTCTTGCACCAACTGCGATGGCGTATAAAAACCCAAGGGGTAGCTATTCAACATCGCGCAAACAAACGCAGCAGGCTCATGGCATTTGAGCCACGCTGACAGATAAACCAACAACGCGAAACTCGCCGAGTGCGATTCGGGAAACCCATATTCGCCGAAACCTTGAATCTGCTGATAGATTTGTTCGGCGTAAATTTGCGTATAGCCGCGCGCCAACATGCCGTTGATGAGCTTATCGCGAAATGGCCCGATCCCGCCTTTGCGCTTCCACGC
>JANMJR010000029.1:0-2612 GCA_031371465.1 Pseudomonadota bacterium | reverse complement strand
GATCGGCATGATTCAAGGAGAGTTTCGGCGGTTTTCGCATTGGGTTGACGGCGCGGTTTTTTTTACTACGCTGCTCAGCGTATTGTTTCTGGGATTGGAAGTTGGGATATTTGTCGCGGTTGCGTCGTCGATCGCATTCTTCGTCGCCAGCGTGTCAAATGTGGAATTCGCTAATACGCGCGAGGGCAGCAAAGAACGCATCATGGTCGGTGGCAATCTGTTCTACGCATCTCTTGATCGGCTCGCTAAACATCTGCGCAACGATCCGACTGCCCATACCGTGCTCGACTTAACCCGGGTATCGTACTGCGATGCGGCCGCACGAGAGATGATTCGAAAGGCTCAAGCCGAACGTACGCGTCACGGTGGGGAACTCGACATTGCTGCTTCGGCGTAGCGGGGAAAGTCGGATTTCTTCGCGCTGCACGCTATGTCGATCGGCTATTGAAAGGAGCAAAGCCAGTGGGCTTGCCTGTGGAGATTATGGAAAGCATCAAGCTGGTGGTGAACATCAAGATGGCCAAGGTGCTCGGCATCAAAATTCCGGAGTCGCTCATGATTCGCACCGATGAGGTGATTTGGTGAGAGCCTTTACCTACGTGCGTAGATTCAGAGCGAATGCGAGGATATTTGATTTGCTCGAGACAGGCGGCCGGCAGTTCGCCTATCTTTCGTTCGGGGCGGACTGTCGGAAGCGACCCAATACCTTGCACGTTTGCCAACGACACTTGCTCAAGGAATCGCAGCTTTGGAAGGGGACTCTCATAGTGGCTGTTCCGGTTTTGGGTGGTCACGGGAACATAAATCACCAATGCTTTCGGCGGCGCGGGATCGTCGCGCGACACGATCACAACGGGTCTCGGCTTGGCGGCCAGCCCCAGGCAGCACTTGCCATCGTGCCACGGGTGGCAGCACCTGCACTTATGCCATTCTGCCCCTGGCGCAAATGAGGTAATTCAATGAAACGACGCAACGCTCTGACCGCAATGCTATCAGCACTGCTCTGGCCGCCAAGCGTTCCGGCACAGCGACAACCGATGCCGGTGATCGGCGTGCTGGTGACCCATCCGCCGCTGACCGATCCAACATTCGACTACCTGCGGGCGGGTCTAAAGAAATTTGGTTACGTCGACGGCAAGAACATCAAGATTGAAGCCCGCACGGCGCACGGTCAACTTGAGCGGGTTTCGGGTCTTGCGGAGGAGCTGGTACGGCTTCGGCCTGCGGCAATAATGGTGGTAAACGACCTTGCAGTACGCGCCGTTCAGAAAGCGACCAGCACCATCCCAATTGTCATGGTTGGCTACGTCGTAAACGACCCCGTGGCGTCAAAATTGATCGAAAGCTACGCCCGCCCTGGAGGCAATATTACCGGCCTGTTCTCTGTGGACGCGGCGCTCTTGCCAAAACGGCTCGAGCTGCTGCGGGAAACTTTGCCGGGGGCTCTCACGACTGGCGGTATTTTGGGACTCGAACTTTGGCCGCCATCAACTCGATGAGCTGCAACGCGTCGCGCAGCCTTTGAACCTTAAGCTACAACCGATCGATGTTCGCAGCGCGCAAGATCTCGAACCAGCCTTTAAGACGGCTAAAGGCAACCAAGCGCAAGCGCTCATTTCGACATTTTCTCCAGTGCTTTGGATCCATAAAGCCAGCGTCGCGCAGCTAGCCATTGAAGCGAAACTCCCATCGATCAGCGAATACTTCCAGTACGTTGAAGCCGGCGGTCTAATGTCCTACGGCTCTTTTGGTCCCGATAACTGGGTGCGCGCAGCTTATTACGTCGATCGACTTTTGAAAGGCGCCAAGGTGGCCGACCTGCCTCTCGAGCAGGTTTCAACGTACAAGCTCTGGGTGAATCTCAAGACCGCTAAAGCGCTCGGCATCAAGATTCCTGAGTCGATAATGTTGCGCGCGGATGAGGTGATTCGATGAGGACATCCATAGGCCTCCATCGCCAGGCTGTAGGGTGCGCATCGCGCACCAACCGGACAACAACGCTGCGCGGAGCGCACCCTACGGTAACTTTCCAAGAAGATTCCCAATGGCTGCAATCCCTCGCACCAACGTATTGTTCTCGTGCTCGTTGCGTGCGTAGTCGCGTTGGCGTCAAACGCGCCAACCTACGCGCAGCAGCCATCCACAATGAAACGCATCGGCGTCGTGGTAGTAGGCTTCACGCAAGAGTCCGAAGAAGTCAACGCATTTCGCCAAGGCCTGCGCGACGCGAATTATGTCGAAGGCCGCGACATAGAAATCGAGTGGCGGCAAGCGGCGGGCAATCCGAATCGTCTGCCGGATTTGTTGGCGGACTTGGTCAAGCGCAAGGTCGATTTGATCGTCCTCGAAAGTACGATCGCCGCGATAGTCGCCAAGCGCGCCACTGCAACGATTCCGATAGTCATGGCCTTCGTCGCCGATCCCATCGCGTCAGGAATCGTAACAAGCCTGGCTCGCCCCGGCGGAAATATTACCGGGCTTTCCAACATGACCTCCGACCTGATGACGAAACGCCTCCAGTTGCTCAAAGAAGCGGTGCCGCACGCCAAACGGATCGGCGTGCTATGGAATCCCGATACCCCTTGGCATCATGGCGTTCTCGAGAATCTCCG
>JANMJR010000006.1:0-2860 GCA_031371465.1 Pseudomonadota bacterium | reverse complement strand
ATCGTTCCAATTCCCTCGGCACCGAAAATGCTTTTGTCGTCCTTGCCGAAGTCAATAAACTGCAGCGCGAAGGCCGGGACATCATTTCCTTTTGCATCGGCCAACCGGATTTTCCAACACCGAAAAATATTCAAGATGCGGCGATCGACGCCATCCGTGGCGGCAAGCACGGCTACACACCCTCGGCCGGCATCCAGGAATTGCGCGAAGCCGCGGCGCGTTATTTGGGCGGCATGCGCGGCCTGACTATTTCGCCCGATGACGTCGTGATCGGCGCGGGGGCGAAGCCCTTCATCGCCTATGCCATTTTGTGTTGCACCGACTATGGCGCGGGCGACGAAGTGATTTTTCCGAATCCCGGTTTTCCGATTTACGAATCGCAGATTAGAGCCCATGGCGCAGTGCCGGTGCCGATTTTCTTGCGCGAAAAGCGTCAGTTCGCATTCGATCCGAATGAACTCGCCGACAAAATAACAAGCAAGACTAAGCTGCTGATTTTGAATTCGCCGCAGAATCCCACCGGCGGCATTCTAACGCGCCAGAACATGGAAGACATCGCCGCGATCCTGCACAAGCATCCGCAAGTATGGGTATACGCCGACGACATCTACGGTCGCTTGGTATACGACGGAAAATTCATTTCCATCGCTGAATTACCGGATATGCAAGAGCGCACCATCATTACCGACGGCGCATCGAAAACCTGGGCGATGACCGGCTGGCGTTTGGGTTTCGCCGCCAACAAAGCCCTGGCGCCCCACTTCGTCCGCTGGGTGACGAATACCGATTCCTGCGCGTCCCAGATCAGCCAGTGGGCAGCCGTTGAAGCGCTGAACGGCACGCAGGAACACGCCGAAGCCATGCGCCAAAGTTTTTTAGAGCGTCGCGATTTGATCGTTAGTTTGCTAAATCAAGTTCCCGGTGTGACCTGTCAATCGCCGGGCGGCGCGTTCTACGCCTGGCCGAATGTCACCGAAGCCTGCCGGATGATGAAGGTCAAAGACTCGGAAGAGTTTCGCGCCCGGTTGCTGCATGAAGCCGGCGTCGCGCTTCTTGCGGACATTCACTTCGGCCCACGCGTACCAGACGAAGGACAGCACGTGCGCTTTAGCTATGCCGCTTCGAATGAAGCCATCAAAAACGGTGTAGCCCGCATGGCCGACTTCATTAAGCGGAACACAAGATAGGTTTTTCATCCTTCATCCCTCATCCTTAGCACCATGGCGGCCCGCGAAAATATTCTGAGTCGCATCCGGAGCAATCAAAAACGATCCGGGGTCACGAGTCCGGCGGAATTGGCGCAGGCGGCAAGTTTCATCGCCAGCCATCCGCAAGGCCCGCGTCCGAATTCCGACTGGCCCGACCTGATCGCGCACTTCAAAGAGCAGGCGATCAGCTTGGCGAGCACGGTGGATGAGGCGCCATCGGTTACGGCAGTGCCCGCTGCCCTTGCGCGGTACCTGCAAGATCAAGATCTGCCGAAGCAAGGGGTTTGCTGGCCGGGACTATCGAAGTTGGATTGGCAAAGCGCCGGCCTCGCGATGGAGTCCCGCGCGGCCGAAGAAACCGATACGCTGGGTGTGACGGGCTGTTACTGCGCCATCGCGGAAACGGGAACGCTGTTGCTTTTGAGCAGCCCGTCAACGCCGAACAAAACCAGCCTCTTGCCCGATACCCACGTCGCGATCGTCCCGATTTCGCGCATTGTCGTTGGTATGGAAGAGGCATGGAATCTTGTTCGCACCGAACTCGGCCAACTTCCTCGGGCGGGTAGTTTCATTTCCGGTCCGTCACGCACGGCGGACATCGAACAGACGTTAGTGATCGGCGCCCACGGCCCTTATCGCGTACACATTATTCTGGTGGATGAACCCCATGACGATTTGATTGACACTGGTTGGTGGAAGCACAAGAAAGCACCGGCGTAAGCGTCAATCCCAGAGCCATTCTTCAGGCATCCCCTGCCGGAGGGCAAGTGACGATTGCCTCCTGGCGATGCACTGCTCAAGGATTACTTGACGCGCATCCCCGGCTTAGCGCCGTCGTCTGGACTCAAGATATATAGCCCATTGCCATCGCCGGCCGCAAGCACCATGCCTTGCGATTCGCCGAAGCGCATTTTGCGCGGCGCGAGGTTGGCGACCATCACAGTGTGACGGCCGATCAAGGATTCCGGCGTGTAGGCCGACTTGATACCGGCAAATACGGTACGGGTTTCGGCGCCGATATCGAGGGTGAGCTTGAGCAATTTTTCCGCGTCGGGAACATGCTCGGCATGAACGATCTTGGCGATACGCAGATCGAGTTTGCTGAAATCATCAATGCCAATGGTCTCGCCAATCGGCGCAATGGTCGCGACGGGCAGCGCTGGCGCCGCCGGTTTTTCCGCTTGTAGCCCAGCCTGATTGGCAGCGATCAATTCTTCGATTTGCTTTGCCTCTATTCGGGTCATTAAATGGTTGTAGGGCTTGATCCCGTGTCCTTGCAGCAACACATTTACGTCATCCCACATTAATGGAACTATACACAAAAATGCTTCGACATCTTCAGCTAATTTTGGCAGCACGGGTTTCAAGTAAATTGCCAGCAGCCGAAACAGGTTTAGGCTTACGCTCGCGACTTCATGCAGCTTCGCCGTCCGCTCGGGATGCTTCGCCAGTTCCCAGGGCTTCATCTCGTCGACATACTGATTACATAGATCCGCCAGCGCCATGATTTCGCGCACCGCCTTGCCGGACTCACGGGCTTCATAAAGCGCGATAATGACGGGCGCGGCGCTTTGCAATTTTTCCAGCAAGTCTAGTTTCGGCAACCCATCGACCAGCTTGGCGTCGAATTTCTTCGCAATAAATCCTGCGCA
>JANMJR010000482.1:0-4392 GCA_031371465.1 Pseudomonadota bacterium | reverse complement strand
TTCAGGATGAAACGCAATTCAAAGCGACCCTGGACGCCTGGGGTTGGGGCGCGCAACCTATTCCTCCGATTAATTGGTCGAAACAAGCGGTCGTGCTCGAGAGCGGCAACAATCCGTATGGCAACGGTGTCGCCACTTGCGGTGGCCTGTTTGCCAACACCACGAAATCGGCATTAACGCTGCGCTGGGGATGGCATCAGAACATCGTTCCTTCGTCCGCGTCGCGGACGAAAACGAATGCCGCTAGTAAGAAGGCGAGCGATTCCGGCGCCGATGACAAAACCATTGGCGAAAAGGCGAAGGAGTCCGTGGCGGATGTCGCCGCCGACGCCAAGCAGGCGCTCAAGGATGTCGTCGAGGACGCTAAAAAATTTCCTTCGCCCATTCCAAAACGAGCGGCATTGATCGTGACGTTTCCGAAGGCGTTATTGAGCGCGAAACCGACTGTCAATTGTGTGGTGGAGAAGTAAAGGCTTTTGGTATGACGGGCAAAAAAGACGCGGGCGGCTACGCCCGCGCAATCGCCGTTTGAGCGTGGAGGAGGCACTCAAAGGTCAAGCAAACACGGCAGCGCCTTGCGGCGTTGGCGGAACCAATTTCCGATGGGGCTGCTGGATTTTATGTTGATTGCGGCGTCGTTGAACAGCGCATCGGGCAGCGGTTTATGGGTCACGATGGTATGGCCCCAAGCGATTAAGTACGGGCCGACGCAACCCCAGCGCACCATGCGTTGCGGAAACTGCGGTAAATCCCGCGCGCCGCTCAGCGGCGCGACATAATGCAGCCCGGCGTTGTTGGTGGTGACGACATAGTGGGTGAAATTTCTCATGATGGCTCCTCAGCGGCGAGTGCGTGGAAAAGCGGGCGTGTAGGTGGCGCGAATGGGCTCGATTGGCGCGTTGCCGCGCCAATAGGGTAGGGTATTGATCCTGCCCTCGCCAGGTACGCGGCAAGGCAGTAGGGATGCGCCGCACGGCCAAAAGGTTTTGCTGGCCGTGGCCTCCAAACGATCCCGCGCCATCGCGGAATCGGCCGCGAGAACGCCCCCGATTAACCCAATGCTCACAAATAATTTGTTGATTTGCATCATCTTTTACCCCGTCGGCTATGCGTTTATTGAACAGCTATTGGTTGATCTGCGCTTGCCATGGGGTGTACAGTGAGCCTCATCCGCGTCGCCGGGACGGCATTTACCGGCGACTTTCTCGTGGGACATTCTCGTTAGCCGTTGTCCCCAGCCAACGAACGGCGACATTTAACCTTGCATCAACTGGATTGAACGCAAGAAGGAGACAACGATGTTGAACAGAGAACTTGCCAACCGTGCGCGTGCCGCCGAGGCGCAGAAATTATTGCTCGCCTACGAGGCCGCGCGTCGTCATCGCTCGGTGAAAGACACGGCGATTTCCCTGCAAGTCGACCGCAAGACCATCACCCGCCTGCGCAGCGGCAGTCACAGTCCGAATCGCAAGCTCTGGGAAGCGTTGGCCGAGGCTTACGACAAGCACTATCCGTCGGGCTATCCGGAACACATTCACGCCTGGCTGCAAAAGTGGCGCGCGTTACGCTATTTCGGCGAGGAGAAATACGAATTGGCGACGTTCATCGCCGCCATCGACCCGGCGCTGAAATACGAGTTGGCGTTGTTGACGAAGTCGGGCCATCAGTTCGAGGCCGCAGCCGCGGCCTTCGCCCTTGCCACACTGAGCGCCTCGAAAGATTTCGATTGCATCGAGGACGAGCGCGAATTCGCGAAATTCCGTCCTCATCAGGAAAGCTACCACGCCGATGCGATGAATTATTTGGCGCAAGCAGAGGAATACGCGCGCAGTCACCTCAACGGCGCCGCCAATCCGAAGCCCGCCGCGCTGCGCTTGCTGTGGAAAATTTTGGTCAACCGCGACGTCTTGAATTACCGCGCAGGCAAGCCAAGGCCCAATCTACAAGCCATTCTCGAAGCAGGTGAGGCGTTGCTCGAATTTGAACCGTATAACTGGGAAGCGGCGTGGAACTGCTTTAACTATGCGTCGACATTGAAAAATGCGGACGCCGTTGCGCGTCTGTGGCCGGGGGTGTTGGAACTCATGCCCGACCTCAAAGAATCCGATTCCCGCGTACCCGGCGATTGTTACAAACACTGGGTCGACGATCCCGATCTTGCCTTCGCCATTGAAACACTCGGCCTCGCGCAACAATTCCAACCGGCAGCCTAGGAGACGATCATGTTGCGATATTTAATATTGATCGGAGCCTTGGCGGCGATGCCGTTACGCGGCTTTGCGGCGGTGGAATGCGCCGATAAGAGTGCCGCAGAAAGCGCGGTAACTCTACAGCAAGACAAAACCGAAGGGCCGGTTTGGGTGGTGAATGCGGCGAAAACCTTCCCGAGCCAAGGGCCTGTATGGGTGGTCATCAAGGCTAAAGGTGTCAAGACGGTTTCCTGAAGCGCAGAAGTATCGACTTGATCTGACGCGCGGTGTTCGATTCGGCAGTGAAAATTAGGCTACGGTCCGCTCTGTCATATCGACATCGCTTTCGACGCGATTGCGGCCATTAGATTTGGCTTGATACAGCGCTTTATCGGCGCGCGCCAACAGCGTGTCCATGGTGTCGTTGTCGCGATAGGTGGCGATGCCCAGACTGATGGTAAACGCTACATCGCGCACCACACGTAGCTCGCTGACCCGCGAACGCAAACGCTCCGCGAATTGGGTCACCTGATCGCCTTGGCGCCCAGGCGCTAGCAATAAGAACTCCTCGCCGCCCCAACGGGCCAGTATGTCATTTTCACGGGCATTACTGCTGAGGATGACGGCCAGTTCCTGTAGCACTTGATCGCCGACACGATGACCGTGGGTGTCGTTGATACGCTTGAAATGATCGACGTCGATTAGGATGAAGGAAAATCCGTCCTGACGCGAGTTGGCTTGGCTAATGATGCGTTCGATGGACGCTTCCGCGAAACGGCGGTTGGCGAGGCGGGTCAGCACGTCGGTGTGCGCAAACTGTTGCATTTCAACATAACGGCCGCGAATTTTGCTGTAGAGATGCAGCAAAACAACCATGAACGAATTGGAGAGCACCAGTTGAACGCAGGAGTTCACGAACAATTCGCCCCGTTGCGGCGCCAGCGCCGCGCCGATGATGAGGGCGCCAACGGTAACCAGAAAATAAATTACGGAGAACCGCATGGTGTGCTCCAAACGCACCATGAAGAATGTGAATATGTAGACTGACATGAGCCAATAGGTGCCGGCCGGCAGGCCCGGGTAATAGTCGCCTCTGGCGATCTCATAGCAGAGGCTGGCAACCAGATAGCACGAGCAACTGGCCAGCCCAACTACCCATATGGCGCGCGGGCTCGCCCAACCGCGCAGCAGACCAAGCTCCAGCAATATCAGGAACGCGCCTAGCGGCGGCATGACCAGGCTATCCAGAGGCGTGTTCTTCTCACCCATGATCCACCACACCGCGAACACGGCTAAGGCCGCCATCGGGAACAAGACGATGCCCGTCCGGTACTGGACCAGTTCTAGGGCGTCGGGTTTGGGGGGTAGGAGCGATTGATTCATGGGGTAATGCGCGTTGCGGGGATTTGAATCTTCACTTGATTGTTAGATTATTGGAAGACCGTTTTCGCAGGCTGGTTGCGCCTGCGCTCCTGCCATTTACACTATTCTCGCCAGTGCAAGCGCAGTGGTCAAGCAGCCTCAATTATACGGCAAGCGTGAAAAGAGCCGCGCTTGCCGCCATTTGCCCTTAGCCATCGATAACGGACGTTGGCCCCACTTTACTCGTTGTGGCGGGCGGATCAAGGCGCAACGAGCCGGATCCGGCGGAATGCCGCTAAATTCGAAAAAGCACAGCCTTCCCCCAAGATTGCGGTCTTTCTCTATTGCACGTTCCCGGTCACTGACGCATTGCCGCCGATTGTGAAAGTGCAAGTCTTGGCCTTGTTACCGCCGCTTGAGCATGCACCCGACCAGATCGCGTCGCGGCCGTTGCTGACACTCAAAGTGATCGAGCTATTGGTTGCAAAGCCGGCCGATTGAGTGCTTCCCACGGTAACGTCAATCCCCACAGGGTTCGAGGTGAGCCGCTCCCCGTTGCGCCCGGAGGCCGTCACCGTCAAGCTCACGTTCGCCGTCGGCGGGTTTAGCGTCAGTATCGCCGATCGCGATGCTCCACCGTAGGTGGCGGTGATCGTGGCCGATGTCGCGGCTGCCACCGCCGTGGTCGTGACCGCAAAGGTAGTGCTCGTGGCGCCCGCAGGTATTGTGACGCTGGTGGCCGGCGTCGCTGCGGCAGTGTTGCTGGAGAGCGCCACTACCGCGCCGCCTGTGGGTGCGGCCGCCGTCAAGGTCACGGTTCCCGTCGCGGCGTTGCCGCCGA
>JANMJR010000477.1:0-4241 GCA_031371465.1 Pseudomonadota bacterium | reverse complement strand
CCACGACCGCGCAAACACACTCGCGATCTATCGAATCCTACTCATTTTCATAAGATGCGATCTTCCTTTGTATGCCAAAGGCGCAATACGTAGAGCACAGTTTCGGTCACTTCATAGCGCAGCTCGTACTCGCCGATCAGCAAGCGGCGCACGTTGCGCGGTACATAGGCATCCAGTTCAACGCCGAGGAGTGGATGTAAGTGCAATAGTTTGGCTTGGTCAACTAATTGCTTTACGGCTTTCTTCGCCGCGCTTTTATTAACTGGCGCGAGAAATTCATAGAGCCTAACTAGATCGCGATGCGCGCTGGTCGTCCATTTGACTTCCATACAAGGCTACGTGCGCGCGATCTTCTTCACCCATGCTTCGACTTCGGCATGATCGACCACCCGCCCCGCATCGACATCCGCGAGTCCCTCCAAAGTAAGCTGATGGCGTTTCTCTTCGAGCGACACCCACGCCGAAAGCGCTTGCTTGACGATCCATCCGCGCGGGCGGTCAATTCGCTCGGCAATTTGATCGACTTGCTCCGCAAGCTCAACCGGGACATGGGCAGTGAAGACACGTGTAGACATAGGATTAATCTTAGCTAATCGAAATGACTCGATCGTAATCTTTATCTTTTTACTTGTCCAGCCGCTGCCGCTGCCGCCTTGTTTTAGCCCAAGGTCTGCTTCACGCGAATCGATGATGGGTTGTCGAACGTCAGCAAACGCTGCGGACCTTCCGTTCTTTTGTGCGCTGCATCACATGGCATGGACCGGCGATAGTTGATCGATAAAATCGGTGCAGCGTTCTCCTCACGCCTGCCACACGCCATACCCCGCTTCGCGAAGACCAATAGCCAGCTCAACTTCCATGTCGCGCGCGCCGTCATACGGCATCGGGTTATACACTTCGTAGAGATTCGGCAATAAGCGTAGTCCGAATTGTTGGACGTATCGGTTGGATTGAATGCCCGCTTTATGTTTATCGAAGCGCGTATCGGGATCCAATCCGGTCATGCCGACATAGACGCATGGCCTGCCCGCAATATAGTCGGGGTTGGCTTTCTTGAACCGAGGCTCGTATAGAACGTCTTTCGACAATTCAATGACGTAAACGTGATAATGCGCGCGACGACCCATGACATTCAAATAAAAGCGACGCCGTGATCGCTACTCGATTGCGGCCAATTGCTTCAGTGCCGGTTGGGCATAGGGGCTGGTCTCGTGGACGGCAATCAGACGCATACCCTTAATAGGTAACATCCACTAATCATACCTAACATTAGCCTGATCGCCGCCATGCGCCGATCGTCCTAACCGATGGTATCGGCGTGTCCCGTGAGATCGAATTTCGCGATAGGCGCCCGACATGCACTGGTTAGTCGTTCATACGAATACCTCGCTTTTGATCCGCGTTGTGCGCGACCGATCCCATTTGCGGTTAAGCTTGCCCTTGCAACCACCACACTTATCAAACCGATGATTCCTTTTTCCGTCCTTGACCTTTCGCCGATCAAAGAAGGCGGCGATGCAGCCCAGTCGTTTCGCCACACACTCGATCTTGCCCAGCACGCCGAGCGTTGGGGCTACCAACGCTACTGGCTGGCCGAGCATCACGGCATGCCGGGGATTGCCAGTGCCGCAACCGCCGTCCTGATTGGACATGTCGCTGGTGGCACCTCGACCATCCGCGTCGGCGCGGGTGGGATCATGTTGCCGAATCATTCACCGCTAGTCATTGCCGAACAGTTCGGTACCTTGGAGTCGCTCTATCCCGGACGCATTGACTTGGGTCTTGGGCGTGCGCCCGGCTCCGACCAAGTTACCGCGCGTGCGTTGCGTCGAAATCTAAGTTCCGATGCCGATCAGTTTCCCCAGGATGTCCTCGAATTGATGGATTATTTCTCAGCAACCCAGGAGCGCGCCGTGCGGGCCGTTCCGGGCGCGGGACTGAAAGTGCCGATTTGGATTCTGGGCTCGAGTTTGTTTGGCGCGCAACTGGCTGCGGCATTGGGTCTGCCCTATGCCTTCGCGTCTCATTTTGCGCCGGCGCACATGATGCAGGCGATCTCCATTTATCGCGCCACATTCAAGCCGTCGGCCGATCTGGACAAGCCCTATGTGATGCTGGGCTTCAACGTCGTTGCGGCAGAAACGGACGATGAGGCGAAATTTCTTGCGACATCCATGCAGCAAGCCTTTGTTAATCTTCGCAGTGGTCGCCCTACGCGCCTGCCGCTACCGATAGCGGGTTATATGAATCGCATCGGCCCTAACGAGCGGGCCCTGCTGGATCAGGTATTGTCCTGTGCGGCGATCGGCTCGCGCGACACGGTCAAGGGTAAGTTAAACGCGTTCATCGAACAAACCGGTGCGAATGAATTGATGATTACCTCGCAGGTGTTCGATCATGCCGCGCGGCTGCGTTCGTACGAGATTACCGCAGCGCTACGCAACGAATTGGGTTGACTATGCACTCGGCCATCAAAAATGCGATTCGCCTGGGATAACGCTCGAAACTTAACATTCGATTGCGAGCAGTCCCATATTGGGACTATAATGAGCAATGCGTGTGATTGCACTGCGAACCCTTAAGGAATTTGTTGAGAGCACGCCGGCTTATCGCGATGCTCGAGAACCGACAATGGCGTGGTATCAACAAGTACTGAGCGTAGATTGGTCTTCACCCAGCGAGATCAAACGTGACGTCGCAAGCGCCAGCATATTAAAAGATGGCCGTGTCGTATTCAATATCGCAGGAAATAAATACAGAATCGTCGTTTGGATCAACTACCCCTATCGAGTGGTCTACATCCGATTTATTGGAACCCACCGCCAATACGATCAAATCGACGCGCAAACGATTTAGCGACCTACCAGGAGAAACAATGGATATTAAACCGATCCGGACGAAACGAGACTACGAAGCGGCGCTCAAAGCGATCGAAGCATTGATGCGCGCTAAGCGCAATACGCCGGAAGGCGATCGACTCGACGTGCTGGTAACGCTAGTTGAAGCCTATGAAGCGAAACATTTTCCGGTGGATTTGCCGGATCCGGTCGAAGCCATCAAATACATGATGGAACAGCGCAATCTCACGGTCAAAGACCTGGTGGCTTACATTGGTCAACCCAATCGTGTGTATGAAATACTCAATCACAAACGGCCGTTGACGATGGCGATGGCGTGGAAGTTACACAAAGGTCTGGGCATCCCGGCCGAATGCCTGATTAAACAGGCGGCCTGAATCTCGATTAGAGCCTAGCGCTTGCGAACCTCGGGTAGCGCGCGCAGCGCCGCCTCCTGTTCGGGGTTTGCAACGCGACGCGCGGCCTGCAAATGGGTTGGCCGCTCGAAATCGGCAAAATCTCGAATGACTTGATCCACCACCTGCGCAAACACGTGCGCTGCAGCCGTCTGTGAAACGCAGCGAAAATAAACCGGGAACACAGCGCGCCAACCCACCCCGATAGCCCAAGCCCCACCCTCGTCTACGAAAAAAATGATGTCATCATTACCTTTTGTCAATGCAACGGAGCACATCGAATAACAACTCGAACGATTCGCGCACGGCCAGCGGCCGCGCTGTTTTGGCGGCCCGGGTACAGTGGCGGATCAATCGGTCGAACTCGGCACTAAACGCGTCGCTACCCGTCGACCGGGAAACAGTACTTGGTCATCGCACCGGGCGGCCACAAACGCATGGGTTCAAAGTTGGGCGACTACATCATCGCCTACACGCTTCCATAGCGATTGGCTCAGGCTCGCAACGAGAATCGCGGCCCTCTGTATGAGGCTTCGCCTAATTAGCGCCTTTCGGATGAACTTCATCCGGATCGGCATGTGCAAACGATCCAAACGGAATCCGCAGCATACCTATGAGCTCGACAACCTTACTCGGCTCGCGAAGCTCAGCTATACCAATCGTCATCGCTACGTGCCCAAGCGCCGGCCCTTGACGGTAGGTGCCGAGCAGACGATCCCACAGCGAAAAGCAAAATCCAAAGTTCGAGTTGGTCTCGGCACGGTCGATCGAATGGTGGACGCGATGCATATCGGGCGTCACCAACAAGCTGCGCAGGATTCGATCCATCCGATTCGGCATCGCGATATTCGAATGGTTGAACATCGCCGTGACATTCAATAACGTTTCGAAAATCAGCACGGCCAGCACTGGGGGGCCGAGCGTGACGATGATCAAAAATTTGATTCCCATGGATAGCAAGATTTCAATCGGATGAAAACGTGTACCG